>NZ_JBATHS010000242.1:0-3637 GCF_049667165.1 Maribacter sp. | reverse complement strand
TGAACTTTAAAACCAACTTCTCGACCTTTCAGAGTTATAAAAGCAGTGATCTGTCTAACTGGACGTGGATCAACTCCTTCGGGTATACCTTATGGAAAGGAATCGGACTTGGTTTTGAATTCGGACTTAGGAATAACAAACAAGAGGCTTTGGCCAATGCATTGGGCCAGGTACCTGCCATAGTACCTGCACCTACATTTGATAATATCGATGTTAAGACACAAAGCTATTGGTTGTTCGGGCTTAATTATGCCTTCTAAACCTGAACGTTTATAATAGTAAGACCGCTTAAAAGTCAGTTCTACTGTCATCTCGAGTCCGCTCGATGTGATAGGGATTTTAACGCTAGACTTTTTAGGCGGTCTTATTATTTGGGGTAATGTAAGCCGAAGTGATTATGGTTATGGGCCCGCAGATCGTTTATAAAAGGTTTCGACCTATCCCCAGGCATACGAATATAATATGGAAAACATAAGGGGCGGTCCAATTTAGACTGCCCCTTTTTTCAATAAACACGATCACGTACCTATAGAAAGTACGCCTTTATGAACCGCACATCAGACAATCATCATCGGCCTGACCTTCTTTGGCCCGCGCGATCATTTCCTTCATTTCTTCTGGGGTCATGGGCTGCACGACCATCGCTTGTTGTTGGGGTGCTATCGGGGTGGACTGTACTTCGATGGCTTTTGCGGCATCAGCGGCAGGAGCCACGGTAATCGCGACCTCGGCCTCAACAGGAACCTCCTTCTTTTGACTATTGTCTAAGGTGAACTTAATGGCATCAACGGCCGATTTGGTCCTCAAATAATACATCCCTGTCTTTAGACCACTCTTCCAAGCATAAAAGTGCATGGAGGTCAACTTCGAATAATTGGCATTTTCCATAAAGAGGTTCAACGATTGACTTTGGTCAATAAAGTACCCTCTATGTCGGCTCATGTCAATGATATCCTTCATACTCAGTTCCCATACCGTTTTATACAATTCCCTGATCTCTTGGGGAATGGTTTCAATATGCTGGATCGAACCATTGGCGCGCATGAGTTCCTGCTTCATTTGTTCGTTCCACATCCCCAGCTCAACCAGGTCTTCCAATAAATGTTTGTTCACTACGATGAACTCCCCTGAAAGTACTCTACGCGTATAGATATTCGAGGTATAGGGTTCAAAACATTCATTGTTGCCTAAAATCTGTGAGGTCGATGCGGTGGGCATAGGGGCAACTAATAGGGAGTTGCGTACCC
Organism: Maribacter sp.; assembly: GCF_049667165.1. Lineage (GTDB taxonomy): Bacteria > Bacteroidota > Bacteroidia > Flavobacteriales > Flavobacteriaceae > Maribacter_A. The sequence goes on along the minus strand of NZ_JBATHS010000242.1, from coordinate 2,390 downwards.
CGTGTTTCTTCACCTCTTTTCGTAATTTACCCCAATCCCAGCGTCCTGATAGCTCTTCGTCCTGAATGCCCCAAAGGTTATGCTGAAACTCTCCTTGGGAAATCGGGGAACCTTCATAGGAAGCGTAGGTGCCTTCTTCTTTCGCAGCCTCCATAGATGCTGTAACCGCGGCAAAGTATAGGGTTTCGAAAATTTCTTGGTTCAACTTCTTGGCCTCATCGCTGGTAAAGGGCATGCGCAATAAAATGAATGCATCCGCCAATCCTTGAACGCCCAACCCGATAGGGCGATGTCTTAGGTTCGAGTTTTCGGCCTCCTTCACCGGATAGTAATTTCTATCGATCACCCGATTCAGGTTCTTGGTCACCCTTTTGGTCACCTTGTACAACTCCTTATGGTCGAACTCCCCATTCTTTATGAACATGGGTAAGGCAATGGAGGCCAGGTTACAGACCGCAATTTCATCGGGGGAGGTATACTCCATGATCTCGGTACATAGGTTCGATGATCGTATCGTTCCCAAGTTCTTTTGGTTGCTCTTACGGTTGGCGGCATCTTTGTAGAGCATGTAGGGGGTACCGGTCTCTATCTGTGATTCCAATATCTTTTCCCAAAGTTCCCGGGCCTTAACGGTCTTTCGTCCTTTTCCGGCCGCTTCATACCCTAGATATAACTTCTCAAACTCCTCGCTATGGTTGGTGAAAAGTCCAGGACATTCATTGGGGCACATGAGTGTCCAATGTTCATTGGCCTCTACCCGTTTCATGAACAGATCGGAGATCCACATGGCATAGAAAAGATCGCGGGCCCGCATTTCTTCCTTCCCATGGTTCTTCTTTAGTTCGAGGAATTCGAAGATATCGGCATGCCAAGGCTCCATATAAATAGCGAAGCTACCTTTGCGTTTTCCGCCTCCTTGGTCGACATATCTCGCCGTATCATTGAAGACCTGCAGCATGGGCACAATGCCGTTAGAGGTGCCATTGGTGCCTGCTATATAAGAACCTGTGGCCCTAACATTATGGATAGACAACCCGATACCGCCCGCAGATTGGGATATTTTTGCGGTTTGTTTCAACGTATCATAGATGCCTTCGATGCTATCATCCTTCATGGCCAGCAAAAAACAGGACGACATTTGTGGTTTGGGTGTCCCTGCGTTGAACAAAGTCGGGGTAGCATGCGTAAAATACTTTTTGGACATCAACTCATAGGTTTCCTTTACCGCATCCAAATCATTCAAATGAATACCCACGGAAACCCGCATTAACATATGCTGCGGACGTTCTGCGATCTTACCGTTCAATTTCAGGAGGTAAGAACGCTCCAAGGTCTTGAAACCAAAATAATCATACCCAAAATCACGGTTGTAAATAATGGTGGAATCCAACATCTCGGCATTTTCGGAAATCACCTTATATACTTCGTCAGAAAGCAAGGGTGCTTTCTTGCCGGTTCTAGGGTTGACATACGTATGGAGGTCCTTCATCGTTTCAGAGAACGACTTTTTAGTGTTCTTATGTAGGTTGGAAACGGAGACACGGGCCGCTAATTTTGCATAATCAGGGTGCATGGTGGTCATGGTGGCTGCAATCTCGGCGGCCAAATTATCGAGTTCCGAAGTGGTCACCCCATCATAAAGACCCTCTATAACGCGCATGGCCACCTTAAGGGGGTCGACCAGGTCGTTAAGACCATAACATAATTTTCGTACACGCGCCGTGATCTTATCGAACATGACCACTTCTTTTCTTCCGTCTCTTTTTAGTACATACATAACTTGATTTACGATTTTTTTAAGGTGAAATATTAGTTAGCAATTCAGATCGACCTGAAAGTTTTCAAATATCTTTCAGGTCTGGGATATGTAGGTTTAGGGTTGATTTATTTGGGGGACAAACCTACAAGGAGGCCTCCTTTGCTTCGGCCACCTTCCCAAGGGTCAGGTGGGCGCTCCGCAACTAGGCGACACCTTGCAGGTTAGAAATCAGCATCAAAACTGATTTTTTGTGCGTCCTCGTCCTTATCCTTGATTAAGACACCCGCCTTTTGATATTCCGAAACCCTTTTTTCAAAGAAATTGGTTTTCCCTTGAAGGGATATCATATCCATAAAATCAAACGGATTGGTCGAATTATAAACCCGATCACATTCGAGTTCGACCAATAAGCGATCAGTGACGAACTCAAGGTATTGCGTCATTAATTTCGCATTCATCCCTATTAAACTAACCGGCAAGGACTCGGTAATGAACTCCCGTTCGATATTCAGGGCATCGACCAATATTTCGGTGATGCGCGCTTTAGGGACCTTATTGATGATATGATGTTTATGCAGGTGTACGGCATAGTCACAGTGCATTCCCTCATCCCTTGAAATAAGCTCATTGG
>NZ_JBATHS010000241.1:0-4079 GCF_049667165.1 Maribacter sp. | reverse complement strand
GGTCAAAACATCCGGGCCACCGATATCAAAGGAATCATTATAGGTATTTTTGTCGCCGATAACCTGAGTCAAAAAAACTATAACATCGCGAATGGCAATTGGTTGTGTTTTGGTCAACACCCATTTAGGGGTAATCATAAACGGAAGTTTTTCGCAAATATCCCTGATAATCTCAAAGGAAGAACTACCTGATCCCACAATAATGCCGGCACGTAATACAGTAAGATTAAAAGATCCTTGATATAGAATATCCTCTACGTTTTTACGTGAACTCAAATGTTTGGATAACTTTTCCTCGTTGACGATCCCGCTCAAATAAATGACCTGTTTCACGTTGGTTTCGGCCATATATGTATTGAAGATTTCAGCCGATTCAGCCTCCTTAACATCAAAATCGGAAGTTGACGAACTCATGGAATGGATCAGGTAATATGCGACATCAATATCCTTGGGAATACGTCCTGAAGCGAAGTCCTTTAAAAAATCAACTTCGATAATCCGGACCTGTGCCTTGGTATCCTTATCGATTGAAAAACGATTTTCATCCCGCACCGCACAGATTACCTCATGTCCCAGTTCCAACAGCTGTGGTAATAAGCGCATGCCTATATACCCATTGGCGCCCGTAAGTAGAATTTTCATAGTATTTTGTTTTAATTGAAACCATACGCTTAGGCGTCAGGATATTGGGTTCATGGTAACTTTGGTTTGTCTTGTATCATGAATCCGCTTCTTGTTTCAGTATTACAGGTCTTCGATATAAGTGGGTCTGTTTTCGGTCCTAAAATCCAAGATCTTTTTAAAGAACTTTTGTATGGCCTTGGTGTCCGATTTGACTTTTATAAAATAATGGTCCCTATAAACCGAATATACGGCGAAATCACCTTTGTAGACGGTCAATTTATAAAAAGGTATTACCAGGGCATAGCTCTCTAACAGAGAGCGAAATCGTACAATAATTCCCTTGGGCCGCAACTCGATATTACAACAGTCGATGTTGTTGTCCAATAGGAGCAAATTCCTGATTTCTATACTGGCCTCTGTAATGAACAATTTAGGGGATCCAATTCCACCCATGGCCCAGCGTTCTTTTAAGGTAAAGGGCTTGCCGACTTCCTGATCGACTTTACGTGTAATATCCCTACGGTTGTAGGATACGTTCAATAACATAGTATCTCTTTTTCATTAGCAGTACTAAAGTTAACCAAATCCAGTTGATTTAAAGAATCGCATCACCATTAAAGACCAAAAAATGTTTAGTTTTGCAGCGTTAAAAGAATAGTCGATGAATATCCAAGAAGTCCTGTCAAATAAGGTAAAAGAAGCGATTTTTGCCGTTTTCAAGGTGGAATTGCCCACTGTGGAATTTCAACCTACCCGTAAGGATTTTGAAGGGGATATTACGATTGTTGTATTTCCCATGCTCCGTTATGTGAAGGGGAACCCTGAGCGTATCGGTGAACAGATTGGGGATTATCTGAAGCAACATGTAGCAGCGGTCTCTGCCTTTAATGTGGTCAAAGGATTTTTGAATATTGTCATTAGTGATGCGTATTATCTTGAATTTTTCAATGCGATCAAGGATACTAAGAATTTCGGATATGTCACCAATACCAGCGATGATGCCATAATGGTCGAATATTCATCACCCAATACGAACAAACCCTTGCATTTAGGGCATATTAGAAACAACCTGTTGGGGTATTCGGTTGCTGAAATAGTAAAGGCTTCGGGAAAAAAGGTGTATAAGACCCAAATCATCAATGATCGGGGCATTCATATTTGTAAAAGCATGTTGGCTTGGCAAAAATATGGGAATGGAGAGACCCCTCAGAGTACGGGTCTAAAAGGCGATAAGTTGGTGGGCAAGTATTATGTTGCATTTGATAAAACCTATAAAGCCGAAGTAGCAGCCATGGTGGCCAAGGGCATAGCGAAGGAAGTGGCCGAAAAAGAAGCGCCAATGCTTTTGGAAGCCCAAGAGATGCTCCGAAAATGGGAAGCCGGTGATGATGCCGTAGTTGCCCTTTGGAAAATGATGAATAGCTGGGTGTACACAGGTTTTGAGGAAACCTATAAAAACCTTGGTGTCGATTTTGACCAATTGTATTTCGAAAGTGACACCTACCTTTTGGGAAAGGATGTCGTTGCCGATGGTTTAAAAAAAGGGGTATTTTATAAAAAAGAGGATGGTAGTGTCTGGATCGATCTTACCGACGAGGGACTTGATGAAAAAATAGTGTTGCGCTCCGATGGGACTGCCGTGTACATGACCCAGGATATTGGTACCGCCATTCAACGGGTAAAGGATTATCCCGATGTGATGGGAATGGTCTATACGGTAGGAAATGAGCAGGACTATCATTTTAAAGTGTTGTTCCTGATCTTGAAGAAATTGGGCTATTCATGGGCAGGGCAGTTGCACCATTTAAGTTATGGGATGGTCGATTTGCCCAGTGGCAAAATGAAAAGCAGGGAAGGTACCGTGGTTGATGCTGATGACCTGATGGAGGATATGACCCAGACGGCTGCAACCATTTCACAGGAATTAGGGAAGTTAGAGGATTATTCCGACGATGAGAAACAGGCATTATATCGCATGATCGGCTTAGGAGCCCTCAAGTATTTTATCTTAAAGGTAGATCCCAAAAAGCGAATCTTGTTCAATCCTGAAGAGTCTGTTGATTTTCAAGGAAACACGGGGCCGTTCATCCAGTACACCTATGCCCGAATACAGTCGATCTTACGAAAGGCGGAGGAGTTGGACCTGCAAGTTTTTGCCGACAAAGGAGGCCTCCTGGCAGGTCTTCATCCAAAAGAAAAGGAACTCATCAAACAAATCCAACTCTTTCCCGAGACCATTCAATTGGCAGCTGAAAACTATAGTCCTGCTTTGATAGCTAATTACACATATGATCTGGTAAAGGAATTCAATTCATTCTATCAGCAGGTTTCCATCTTGGGAGAGGCCAACGAACATAAGAAACTACTTCGGGTGCAATTGTCCAAAAAAGTCGGGGAGGTCATTAAATCCGCATTTTTGTTGTTGGGAATCCAAGTGCCTGAAAGAATGTAATGAAAAAAGCCTGGAATATATCCAGGCTTTTTAAATCAACATCCACATAAAGTAATGGAGTTAAGCACTTTTTCTTGAAGCAACAGCGGCTGCGTAAACTACTAATCCAAACCCGATTTTGTTGATGGCATCACCAATATTGTAGATGACATCCATATTTAAACCTTCAAATATACCATCATACCATCCTGTGGTTCCAGCCATGTAGCCAATAGGGTATATTGCCCATCCTACTAGAACGAACCAACATAATGTTTTATGTGCTGTCAAAACAGCTCCTCCCGCTTCTTGGGCAAGCTTTTTCGCGCTTCCTAACCAAATTTCATATACGATGTAGAAATAAGCCAAACCTGAGATAAGACCCCAAACAGCAGGACCACTTCCAGAAGTGTACACAGCCTCACCAAAGTATCCTGTGACCAACATAATTACAGAAGCCAGAATTAATTTCCACATAAGAGACTTTTTTGCCCCGGCAACTTTTAATATAAGGTAAAACTCAACGCACATTAATGGCACAGTCAGTATCCAATCTACGTAGCGAAAGAATGTTGGAGATTCTCCTACAGCAGCCCAATAATCACGCATGTACCAGTAATGTACAGCAGCAATAAAAGTAATCAAGCCTGATACCAAGATTGACGTTTTCCATTTTTTATCAAAATCATTCATTGATAAAAAGAAGAAGGCAGAAGCTGCCATCATAGCCATACATCCTACAAAGAAGGTAAAGCCCACATAATCGTCCGTAGCGATTTTTGAAACATCTGCCAAAAGAGGCAAGTTTAGTAAAAAAGTTTTCATATCATTAGATTTTAATTAAAATTTGTTTAATCAAAAATAATTAAAGTTAAACATAAATTTGTTAAATAATGTTTAATATTATTTTTATATCTTTAAACAAAATAATTTAAAATACTAAAATGAAAAGTTGGATTATAGTTGCCACGTTTTTTTGCTTGTGGCTTTCAACTACTTTTCCCGATCTTATTCAGTCTTACAT
>NZ_JBATHS010000240.1:0-1744 GCF_049667165.1 Maribacter sp. | reverse complement strand
CCCTAAAAATATCGGCAGCATCGCATAACAAGCGGGCGGACATAAATCCACCGTTAGACATGCCCGTGGTGAATATACGTGTCGCATCGATCTTATATTTTTGTTTGATTTCATCCACGATGGCGGTGATAAAACCCACATCATCTATATTTTCTTCCGACGCCTTGACCCCTGCCAATTTTCGGCCATCGTTCCAATTTTTATCTATGGCATCTGGGTATACGATGATAAACCCGTCGCGGTCGGCCAATTCATTAAAGCGGCCAAAGGTGAGTCCGGCGGTCCCTTTGGCCGTTCCTCCCCCTCCATGGATATGAAAAAGCAAGGGTACGGGTTTCTGTAATTTTTCTGTAGGGGGTACATGCACGATATAATGACGTTCATAGCCCTTGTATTGCATCGTATGGTTTTGGTCGGTATTGAATTTAGGCGAACGCGTAGGGGCGCAGGCATTGAAATGTAGCCCGAATAGGGTTAATGACCCTAAAAGCAGAACGAATAATGACTTCATACTATGGTTTTAAGCAAAGGGTATCAAATCTGGGACCAGAAATGCATTTATGGCTAGAAATAAATATAAGAAATTTGATGGGAACCCCTCCGCCTATCGGCACCTCCCCTTGTCAAGAGGAAGACCAGGAAAGGTCCTTTTGCTTCTTTTTTACACCTCGCTCTTCGGCACCCTACCAAAGGCAGGCTTTACCTTGCTAAGGGTGGACCAGAAATAGTGCTTTTTTCTTGGTGACCTTTCAGCCTATCGGTTCCTTGCTAGTCAGGGAGAAGAGGGGTGTAATGATCTAGCTTTTTAGGGTCCCCTCCTTTTTGTAAGGAGGGGTGGCCGAAGGCCGGGGTGGTCACTTCTTGAATTCCTGTTTTATGGCATCCAAGACCATGTCCATTTGTTCAAAGACCAATTTATTTTCAAAGCGCACTACTTTAATACCATACGCATTGAGTTTTTGGGTGCGCTTGGTGTCGTATTCTTGATTGATACTATTATTATGTTCCTGTCCGTCTAATTCAACAACTAATTTTTCCGTAGGACAATAGAAATCGACGATAAAGTTTGCCAAGCTATGCTGTCTACGAAACTTTCTACCTTCCAATTGTTTTCTCTGTAGGGCTTTCCAGAGCATGGATTCAGCCTTTGTGGGATTGTTTCTCAGTTCTTTTCTGAATCCCTTAAGATATTTTTTGTTGTTTAGGTTTTTGGCCATGGATAAATATAGAAAATTTGATGGGAACCCCTCCGCCTATCGGCACCTCCCCTTATCAAGGGGAGGACCAGGAATGATGTTTTTATTTTCTCTTTTTACACCTCGCTCTTGGCACCCTACCAAAGGCAGGCTCTGCATTGATAACGGGAGGACCAGGAAAGGTGCTTTTGTTTTCTTTTTTACACCTCGATCTTGGCACCCTACCAAAGGCAGCCAGGCTCTGCCTTGATAAGGGGAGGACCAGAAAGAGTGTTATAGTTTTCCTTGTTGACCTATATGACTGTCGGTATCTCTCTATTCAGGGAAGAATCATGGGCTTTGTACTCATACTTTTTTGGTCCCCTCCTTTTTGTAAGGAGGGGTGGCCGAAGGTCGGGGTGGTCAATTCTTGCTAATATCCCAGTTCTACTTACCTTTATGGATACCATGAAAAATAGTCTTGCACTGCTTATTTTGCTTTTTTCATTCACACAACTCCATGCCCAGATAGCGGACGATAAGGCATTGCATTTCGGGGCAGGGGCATT
>NZ_JBATHS010000239.1:0-4231 GCF_049667165.1 Maribacter sp. | reverse complement strand
ATCTGTATAGATCACCTGATCATTATTGGCGATTAATTCTAAAGTAATGCCAAGATCAGTGCTAAATACCTCATTGACCCTTGTAAGTGTAGCATTGATAGCTGACAGGGCGTCGGGAACAGTTCCCCCATGGAATTGTGTATACTCCCCCGTTGCAGAGACCGCTATTCTGAATTTCCGTAAGGTTTGATCATCTACTAATTTAGCCGTTGATGCTTGCTCGGACGCAATGGGCTTTGCCTCGGTTTCACAAATAAATTTCTCGGTTTCCCCAGATTGCCCACTTCGGTCATACAATACATAATCTGTTGCATCACGAGAGGCTTTTTCCAGAAAGATCTTTTTCTCCTTCCCTTTAAAAATAAACATGGCCTGCACCCCTTTAGGAGACACACTAAAGCGAACTCTATCTGTTTTATTATGTACACTGCTCCCTGAAAAGGAACGTATTTCAGGATATTTTGAGGTAAGTTCAGGAGAAAAAACAGGTGTTTCCTCTACTTCATAGGCCACTAAGGTGCCGTTTACATCCGGAAAGTATATTAAGGTCTTGTCTAGTGTATTGGCTGTAAGTTTGCTTAACTCTTGAACTAAAAGAGTTTCTTCCAATGAAAAAAAACGTACTTTTTGTAAATCCAAACGCTTAAGATCGGAAGACAATAATTCGTTCTTTACCTCTGATGTTTGCCAATATCCGGTTTGGGCCGCAGTGTAAAAGCAGGAAAATAGTATGGATATTGATAAAACAAGACGTAGTTTTGTTAACATTTGGGGGCATTAAAGCGTTAAAAATAAGCCTTTTTATACATTATTTGGTTTGGTAACAGTTCAAAGCATTTCTAAATACGATAAAAACCACCCTTCGGTCATTACCATTGGTACTTTTGATGGTGTTCATGTTGGACACAAATTGATCTTAGAACGACTCATAAATGATGCCAGGATCAATAATCGGGTGTCTGCGGTGCTAACTTTTTTCCCGCATCCGCGTATGGTTCTGCAAAAGGATTCTGACCTGAAACTCCTGAATACCATCGAAGAAAAGAAGAAAATCCTGGAGAACCTCGGTTTAGATTACCTTATAATACAGCCCTTCACCAAAACCTTTTCCAGATTAAGTGCAACTGCCTTTGTCCGGGATATGTTGGTCAATTCACTTCATGCCAAAAAAGTGATCATAGGATATGACCATCGATTCGGCAGAAATCGGAATGCCAATATTAACGATCTAATCGCCTTTGGGAATGCGCTCGATTTTGAAGTAGATGAGATCCCGGCCAAAGAAATAGAGGCGGTTGCAGTTAGCTCCACCAAGATCAGAAATGCCTTGTTAGAAGGTGATGTAATCACCGCCAATACCTATTTAGGGTATTCCTACATGCTCAACGGAGAGATCATCAGGGGGAAAGGTCTCGGAAAAGAATTAGGCTTTCCTACGGCCAACCTACATATTAAAGAAACCTACAAACTTATTCCCAAGAACGGTGTCTATGTGGTTCAGAGCAGCTTGAAAAACAAGATCGTATATGGGATGATGAATATAGGAACCAATCCCACTGTAGATGGGCAACACCAAAGTATTGAAGTGCATTTTTTCGATTTTGACGAAGACCTCTACCACCAGCATATACAGGTCAATATTCTTCATTGGATACGGGAGGAACACAAATTCAATTCCCTGGAGGAACTTAAAGAGCAACTTAAGAAAGACAAAGAAACAGCACGTATCCTAATCAACGAATAAATGCTACAGAATTGGCTTTTTAAGAAGGTCGACAATGGGTCGCTTATCATATTCCGGATCTTTTTTGGAATCCTTATTAGCCTTGAAAGCTTTGGCGCTATACTTACCGGTTGGGTGAGAAGAACCTTGATAGAACCTACTTTTACCTTTTCGTTTATTGGCTTTGAATGGTTACAACCCCTGCACGGAAATGGCATGTATTTCTATTTTGTGATCATGGGAATTTTGGGAATTTTTATTGCTATTGGCTTTAAATACCGCTGGAGTATTATCCTTTTTACCCTGTTATGGAGTGCAGTTTACCTTATGCAAAAGACAGCCTATAACAACCACTATTACTTATTGATTCTGATTTCTTTCCTGATGTGTTTTATGCCCGCAAACAGCTATGCTTCTGTGGATAGCAGGTTAGAACCTTCTCTTCGAAGCAATTCTATGCCTGCCTATGTAAAATGGATCATTATATTTCAACTATTCATAGTCTATACCTATGCCGCTCTTGCAAAACTCTACGGGGACTGGCTAGATCTCTCAATTATTGAGATCCTCCTGAGAGGTAAGGCATCCTACCCTCTAATTGGAGATTTCCTGCAACATACATGGGTTCATACTATCATTGGGGCTATGGGTATTCTATTCGACCTGTTGATCATTCCGGCTTTACTTTGGAAACCTACCCGCAATTGGGCCTTTGGATTTGCTATTTTCTTTCACCTTTTTAATTCCATCGTCTTTCAGATAGGGATCTTCCCATATTTAGCCCTGGCCTTTACAGTGTTCTATTATCCTCCGGAGGTGATCAAAAAACGTTTTTTTAAGCAAAAAGAATTTTATACTGGCAATGAGATGCGGATACCGCTATATCAACATTGGATATTGCTATGCTGTGGTCTCTATTTTATAATTCAACTGATCTTGCCGGTAAGACACTTTTTTATTGCAGACGATGTACTGTGGACGGAGGAAGGACACCGAATGAGCTGGCGAATGATGCTACGCAGCAGATCTGGCACTATTCAATTTGTGGTAGTTAACAAAGATACCGGAGCAAAAACCATCGTACCATCGAACCTCTATCTATCACCCAAACAGTTAGAAAAAGTTTCCTGTTACCCGGATTATATATGGCAATTTGCCCAGTATTTAAAAAAAGAATACAGTGCCCGGGGACAACAGATTTCAGTATTTGCAAAAGCTAAGGTGAGTATAAATGGCAGGCCATTGGCCGCATTCATTGATCCGTCTGTAGATCTTGCGGCTGAGAAATGGGATCACTTACGGCATCATAAATGGATCTTACCCTCTCCGCCAAAAACCAGGGAAGAACGGTAAGGAAACCTAGTCCATCCTCATCTGAATTCACCAATTAAACGTAAATTTGTGCCTTAAATAATGACCAATGCTAGTATTACAGGCCATAAGGGAAAATAAAGAGGCGATCAGCAAGGCTCTGAAGAAACGAAATCTGGATGCAGAGAGCTTGTTGTCTCAGGTGTTGCAACTCGACGAAAAGCGAAGAGCACTGCAAACGGAAATGGACGGCACCCTTGCACAATTAAATTCCTTATCAAAAGAAATTGGAACACTGTACAAATCCGGAAAAGCACAGGAAGCGAATCTCCTTAAAGAAAAGACCACCCGCTTAAAAGATGACTCCAAGAGCATGGGTGAAGAGCTAAATACCGTAGTCCTGGAACTAGACCAGACCTTATACCTAATCCCCAATGTCCCAAATGAATTGGTGCCTGCCGGTTCCTCTGAAGAGGATAATGAAGAGGTATTCAGGGAAGGTGATGTGCCAAAACTTTTAAAAGGGGCACTCCCCCACTGGGAATTGGCTAAGAAATATGACATCATTGATTTTGAACTTGGTGTAAAGATAACAGGGGCAGGATTTCCGGTATACAAGGATAAGGGCGCCAAATTACAACGTGCTTTGATCGCGTATTTTCTAGACCGAAATACGGCAGCCGGCTATACAGAAATGCAGGTACCTCACTTGGTGAATACCGCCTCCGGATTTGGAACCGGGCAACTCCCGGATAAAGAAGGACAGATGTATCATGTGACGGCAGATGATCTATACCTGATCCCAACTGCAGAGGTACCAGTAACAAACATTTTTCGCGATACTATTTTAAATCATCAGGAGCTGCCTGTATGTTATACCGGATACACGCCATGTTTCAGGCGAGAAGCGGGAAGTTATGGAGCACACGTTAGAGGACTGAATCGCCTGCATCAATTCGACAAAGTTGAAATTGTACGTGTAGAGCAACCGGGAAAGTCCTATGAGGCCCTAACGGGCATGGTAGAGCATGTTAAAGGCATTCTGCGAGAACTAGAACTCCCCTTTAGAATTCTTCGTTTATGTGGAGGTGATCTTGGTTTTACCTCGGCATTAACCTATGATTTTGAAGTGTTTTCCACTGCACAGGACCGATGGCTCGAAATAAGCTCCGTTTCCAACTTTGAGACCTATCAGTC
>NZ_JBATHS010000238.1:0-1813 GCF_049667165.1 Maribacter sp. | reverse complement strand
ACATTGTACCGGTAAGTTCCGAAAACGATGTATATTTATTTACTGGTTACACAGTTGCTGTATAATCCTTCATTTTTAACATGTTAATAATTTCTTCCATGGTCCTAAAATAAGCTTTATAGCCTTTTTGGACTGCATCAGCACAAAGCCCCGCAGCCAGGAAAGTTTTCCCTATTCCGGAAGGCCCCATCAAAACGATATTATAAATTTGATCAAGCCAGTCTAATTCCCTTAGTTGATTTAACCTTGCTTTGGAGAGACCATTTTCAAAGGAGTAATCATAAGTTTTTAAGTCGTGAAAGTGCGGTAACCGAGCTGATTTCAGTCGTTTTTGCACGTCATTGTACTCCCGGTGAGAGGCTTCAGTCTTAAAGAGATTAACAGTATATTCGAGGTAGCCAATGTTGTTTGTCTCAGCCTCGATTAACATTTGGTCAAGGCCCGTTGCGAGACCTCCCATTTTAAATTGCCTGCAATAACTGCGGATTAATTGTTTCGTTTCCATCATTAGTTTTTGTTTTGCATTAATTTTTCATAATCTATTATTTTGCTTTTTGAAGGTGTTACGGTAGCGTTTGGAGAAGGCGGGTTGGATAATGGGTTTTTTCTTTCAATGATTGGTTCTGTCTGCTGTGCATTGTTTCGGATGTTCTGTTTAATAACTGCTTTAAAGTCCACAGCACTGTAAATACTATTTTGGCAACAATAGCGGAGCGCTTCGTTTACGGTTTGTTTGTCATACATTTCGATGGTTTGCCTGATTAAAATGATCTGGTCGCGTATATAGCGTGGTTTTTCTCCATGTACCGCTTCAAGATATTGCTTGGCAGTTTGGCGATCCTCGAACATTTGACTGACCTGTTCAATTAGCTCTTCAATAGCCCCTCGCTTGTCCCTGCGAAGATCGGTATTGCTTATTACCTGTCCTTTACCACTAGGTATCGTATGACAATAAAGCTCTTTGCCCGAAAGGTCGGATATAATGATTTTGTCATTTTCTTTTTTCACGCAGACTTGAGACCCACGGCCTTTATAAGTCCCCATGGGAAGGGCATAGAAATTGCCTTTCCACGAGATGGTATTATCTTTGCGAACGGTGTAAGGCTTCGTTTGTGAGGGTTGGATAATAAACGCTGTATAGGGTTTTAAGAAAGGTTTTTCAATGATCAACTCATCAGATGGTGATTTCATGGTGCGGCCATGGGGCATTATGTTAGCTGTGCGCCCAAGCCAGGCGATTGCTTCATCGTTTAGGGTTTCGATGTTATAAAATGGCCGATTATATAGAAAGTTTTGCTTTACATATTTTACACCATTTTCAATTTTACCTTTACTTTCCGGATCCGCCTTTCGACAAAAGTGTAACGCGAACGATCTCTCTTTGGTATATGCCCTAAAGGCATCGGTAAGGATCAAATCACCGCTATTTTCATCCACTATAAACAATTTATCCTGATCGTAAACAATTTCATCGGTTATACCACCAAAAAAACCAAAGGCTTTTTCGTGTGCTATAATTGCCAATTCACTAGTAAAGGGATGATCTGAGAACCACACATATTTAAACCTGGAACGGGAAAGAACTATCAAAAAGAACCATACTTTAACACGTTTATGATTGCCATCACGCATGTTGTATTCTCCAAAATCCACTTGTGCCTGTTTCCCATAGGGAAGCTCTTCGACAATCATATATTCTCTTGCAGGGCTTAGCTTGGGTAAGTTATATTTTTGGCGTACCCACATGATAAAATTGTAGACGGTTTTTGGGGATACTTTTGGGAAATTCTCATGTCTTTCCTTCATCCAATCG
>NZ_JBATHS010000237.1:0-1692 GCF_049667165.1 Maribacter sp. | reverse complement strand
CCATAAGATCTATAGCGAAATCGAAGAGGAAGAAGCCGTTTATGCCCATAAAAAACAAAAAGCCGAGGAGCTGCTTAAACTTCAGGCCGATGCCTTTCACGATCTTCAAGTAAAAAGTCTATAATCTATTCATAAGTACGGAAAGTACTATGTTGGCTATTCGATGGCGTTTATCAATATCACCCAATCTTGTTGGATTGCTTTATCGTTGTCCACTTCGGGATTGCCCAAGTCCTGCATGGCGCCTCCTGTGATGTTTTTTACGGTTCCCATAATCAAATCACCACCATGGAGGGGGTTATACCACTGTATGTTGAATTGCCCCTTGGTTTCACTTAGATCAATGGTGTATTTTCCATCTGATGGCAGATAAACGACATAGATTTGATCCTTTTTTCGAAAACAATAAGCTTCTTTCGAATTCATTAAACCATGGGCTGGTTGCATTTCCCAATACGGCAGATAAGCCTTGAAAAAGGTCAAGGCATGATCGGTCAATTCCCAAAGTCGATCTCGTGTACGCCAGTCCTCGGCATTCAGGTCATTATGTTTGCTTTTCGCACCAAAATACCATTCAACCCCAGCCGCCCCCGACAACAAAGTTCCCCAAAGAACATAACGCCTAAGCGTGTCGTGGTTCGGATCCAACGAATCGGAAACAGCCCCTGTGTGCCACATGCCGATTTCATCCATGGTAATCAACCAATCATGCTGGGCAGCCTTGGCTTTTTGTTTCCATATCCGGACTATTTCGGCAGCTTCTTCCCGCTTATCTACCTGTAAAGAAAGTCCGTCAAGGTCCTTAAACCCAACAATGGAATCGAGCACATTGGACCGTGCCGGTTCATGGGAGTGGGTATGCAATACAACCGGATGGCTATAAGGATCTATTTGTTTTAGAAAACTTGCCATGGCCTTTCGCTGGGCATCATTTTGGGCAATCGGGGTAAAGTCCGCAGGACCGTTCTCCTCTCCCAGATTGAACGTCAGGGCAAGGTGATGCCCAAAACGGGCCACCAATTCACGAAAGTACAATTGACGTAACGGTCCCATATCACCCCCATCGAGCATGGTCTCGTTCTCGGTTTCCTGAAGCACCATGTGCAGCATTATTCCTTTGGACTGTATGTGTTGAAATACGATTTCCCATTGCTCCAATTTACTCACATCAAAACGCGTAAAATCCATGGGATCTGCATAAGGCCAAACATCCTTACCATCGCCTTTGATGTTCAAGGTTAAAAAATAGGCCACATTCATGCCCTTAGAAGCAAGATAATTCAAAGCCCCTATTAACCCCTTACCCTTACCTCCTTGCCAAGTTGTATCACCAGCTTGCCAATCGTTCAAATGGGGTGTATAGGCATGTATTTTTTCCGAGGTAGTGGCCTCCCCCTCCTTGATGGAGGTCTTCATCCGGTAAGTGCCATCAAAGTCCTCATAAGCCAATAAATTTTCAGGACTGTCAGCGCCACCTTTTATCCAATAATCGCCAGAATCACCAAATCTGAAATAACCACTGGATACTTGAATCCTACCTTTTGCACGAAAATCAATGCCCTGTTTTTTTGAGGGAATAACCATGAAATCCCCCGTTGCATTCGTAATAGGAACTTGTATCCCTTTACCCAAATCCTTTTCTAAGGCGATATTCTCCCCTTGATGCAACACCGCCTTATAACTCCATTTACC
>NZ_JBATHS010000236.1:0-2816 GCF_049667165.1 Maribacter sp. | reverse complement strand
GCGAAAGGGCAATTGGATATGGCTTTTAACGGCGCAACCGCAGAGCAAGTAAACCAAATCACCGGGCAAATAGATGCCGGGAGGGCACAATTGGATTTTGCTCAACAATCCTATAACAGATTGCAGGCTATGTATGAGGACTCCTTGGTTAGTTTGCAACAATTCGATGAGGTAAAAATGAAACGGGATATGGCAAAGGCACAAGTTGCGGCTCTAGAAGCTAAGCGCGAGGAGGTGAGCAAAAGTGCCAGAACTGAACAGGTAGACCAGGCCAAAGGCCAATTAAACAGGGCTATTGGCGCGAAAGAAGAAGTGCTCACCGCGGCCGATGAAAAATATGTGATCGCCCCTGCAGATATGTCTATTGAAACCATAAGCCTTCAAGAAGGGGAATTGCTTACCCCTGGGTATACATTGTTCAATGGGTATAAGAAAAACAGTCCCTATTTTCGATTTACGGTACCTGAATCAAAAGTGTACGATTTTGAGGTACACGAAGCACTTACGCTCATTAACCCCTATACCAAAGAAGAGATCAAAGCCGAAATTGTAGCCATAAAGCAACTGGCCGAGTATGCCGATATTACCAGCACAGCCCCTTTATTTGAACTATCAGAGTCGATTTATGAGTTGAAGGCCATACCCACTTCGGATATATCAAAACAAAAGTTTTATACCAATGCTACCATTCTTATTAAATAGTTAGCGCATGAATGATTTTTTAAAATTACTCCGAATAGAATTTGCACGTATTTTTTCAAATGATGTGCTGCTTGCCATTTTTATCGGAGCCCCTATATTTTACGGAATTTTATTTGGCTACGTCTATCAGCAGGCAAAAGTGGTGGATCTGCCCATCGTGATCGTAGATCAGGACAATAGCCCTACTACGGACAAAATCATCGATGCTTTTGTCGATAATGAAGTCTTGTTGGTGAACGATGTACGATATACCCCTGGAAATATTCTATCTGAAATGCCCACGGAGCAATATGTTGCAGTGGTTACTTTTCCAACGGATTTTGAAGCGGATATTCTCCAAAAAAGACATCCTGAAATAAGGGTTGACTTGAATATGGCGAATATATTGAATGCCAATACGGCGAGTAAAAATATTCAATCGGTTTTAATGACCCTAAATGCCGGAATTGAAATAGAAGGACTCAAAAAACAGGGTCTCCATACGAGTCAGGCGTTAGCCACCTATGAAAGCTTTAAAATCAATTTCAATAAGCTTTATAATTCCACCGGAAATTATTTGACTTTTATGCTGCCGGGTTTACTGGCGACGATCATGCAACAGATAATATTTTTGGCCATGGCATTGGTTTTTGCCAGGGATTTTGAAGATGGCTATTTCGGAAAGCTTGTAAAGGTGAGCAGGTTTTCCCTCTATCATATAGCACTTAAGTCGACCCCATTCCTGTTGATGTTACCCATCATGTGGGTCATTGTAAGCTTGTTTATTCCCTTTTTTAAAATTGATGCGGACATCTACAATTTCCCAATGTTGATTTTGGCAACGCTCCTAACGTTGGCTTCTATGTGTATCGGTATGCTGTTTTCCATTGCAATCCCTAGCCAATTGAAAGCTACGGAACTTTTAATGGTAATTTCGACCCCTGCTTTTGTACTTAGTGGCTTTACGTGGCCAACACTATCATTCCCTGATGCAATAACGAATATGGCCCAATATATTCCATTGACCCAGTTTTTAAGTGGCTTCAGGAGAATAGCCTTTTACGGTGGGGATACATCCTCGATTAAAACTGAAATCAACATTTTATTACTGATCACCCTTGTAACCTTTATTGTTTTGGTAGTACTACTTCAGTTAAAAATATATTGGTTCGGCAAAAAACAAAATAGACTTTTAAGCGTATCGCAAAACTAAATCAAATGCAAAAAAGAACATTCATAGAAAAGGCCAATGACAATTATCTTCCCGATGTGCTGGGTGATGGGTTTAAAAAGTTAACCTTATCGCTTAAGGACGATTATGAGGGGAGCGTGGTTGCAACCTTGATTCGGCGAAAATCCGAAACTACATCAAGTAAGGCCATTTTATATGTACACGGTTTCAATGATTATTTCTTTCAAGGACAAATGGCCAAAAGATGTAACTTAAATGGATATAATTTCTATGCACTTGATCTGCGTAAATATGGGCGTTCATACCTAAGCCATCAAAAATTGAACAATGTCCGTTCTTTATTGGAATATGATGAAGAATTGGATCTTGCCCTGCAGATCATCAAATCTGAAAACAACAATCAGGTGCTTTTAATGGGGCATTCTAACGGAGGGCTTATTCTTGCCAATTATGCCGGGAGTCATTTAAATAGCGATCTATTTCATGGCATAATCTGTAACAGTCCGTTTTTTGAATTCAATTTAAGTTACTTCAAGAGGAAAATAGGAATCCCCATACTATCCATTCTCGGCAGGTATTTTCCCAATAGAACTATTTCAAGTAGATTTTCAAAACTATATGGGTATAGTTTGCACCATGACAAATATGGTGAATGGAACTATTCACTTGCATGGAAACCCTTCGAAAAACCGAAGGTGAATTTGGGCTTTATCAGGGCGATACATCAGGCACAAGAAAATATCAAAAATAGGCTCGTGATTGATGTTCCAATATTAGTGATGCACAGTAATTTATCAATTTATGGAAATCATTGGTCTGAAAAATTCAGAACAGGGGATGCGGTATTAAACGTTGACCACATTCGTGCTTATGCCAATAAGATCATGGGCGAAGTAACTATTGATGAGATTGAAAACGGAATTCACGATTTGTTTCTTTCAAG
>NZ_JBATHS010000235.1:0-35656 GCF_049667165.1 Maribacter sp. | reverse complement strand
ATATACGCCTATGGCCATCAATGCGACCATAAGCAATATGGTCAACTTAGAATTGATGAAAACTTTTGCTATTTTACCTGATATTCCTTCTTGCATCTTTTAGCTTTTTTCTTCGGTCTTGATTCTTGATTCTAATCCCTTATCCAACTGTTTACTGTAACGTAACCTTGGCCCCATTAAATAACTTGCCCTCGGCCGAAATGATGTATTGCTCATCACTACTTAAGCCAGAAAGAACTTCAACCTGTTCGCCATAGGTCTTACCTAATCGCAACCATCTCAAAAGTGCCCTATCTTGATCGCTAATGGTGTAAACCCCCTTCAATCCCCCATTTTCAACAAGGGCCGATTTTGGAATCAGTGTCATAGCAACCGTATCCGATTCGCGTGAGACGGGAAACTGAACGGTGGCGAACATCCCAGATAGTATGTTGGCATCGGTATGTTCAAGGATCGCCTTGACCAAATACTGACCTCCCGTATTTTTCGCTGATGAACTTACCTCGGTGACTTTTCCTTTTACCGTTTCATTCATTGATTTTATAAGGATATCTACCGCGGTGCCTGATTTTATCTTTGAAATCTCGCTTTCAGGGATCATTGCGGTTACCTCATAATTCCCCGGAGATTCAATGGCAATCAAAGGCATACCGGGATTGGCCATATCACCGACATTTATGAACTTGTTGGTTACGGTACCACTAAAAGGCGCGCGTATGTTGGCGTATGAGAATTGGGCATTTACCTCATTTTTCATTTGTTCAGCCCCTTCCAATCTGGCCTTGGCCATGTTATAATGGGCAGTTATATCATCCAATTCTTTTTGGGAAGCACTGTTTTCGGCAAATAGGGCCGTAAACCGGTTATAATCTTTCTCAGCATTGGTGAAGGCTGCTGTGGCTTCGGTAATACCCGCATTGACTTGGGCCAACTTAGCCGATAGATCAGTATCGGCTATACTGATCAATTGCTGGCCTTTTTTTACCTTATCGCCAACATTGACATATATTCTGTCAACAAAGCCCATCATTCGCGTACTTAAATTCGCACTGTTGACCGCCTCGATCTTTCCACTGGCCGTTAAAAATGAATTACCACTTTCCGCCGCTACCGAATTCACGGACACCTTTACTGCTTCGGTATCCTCGGCCACGATTTTTTTATCCCCATCCCCACAGCTAACTGTGAAAAGTGCCAATGCAATCATTCCTAAAATAAATGTATTCTTCATTTTGATATTTTTTATAGCTGTTGAATTATTCTTTGGTTAAAAATTGAACATATGCCAAGGCATAATTATGTTGAAAAATGGTCGCATAAAATTCCAATTGCTTCTGGGCAAATTGTGTTTCGGCCATCAATAAATCGGTGGTTTTCTCCAAGCCTTGTTCAAAACGATTGGTCCTTATCCGCAAGGATTCCTTGGATTGTGACAAGGCCAAAGCTGTAAGCTCCAGATTGTTTTTGGCATCCTGAAGCATACGCATGGCCCTATTCAGCTCTACCTGACTTTCTGCCTTATATTGGTTGAGTTCCAATTTAGATTTTTCAAATTCCGCCCGACTCTTCTTGGCTTTACCAAAGCGTTTGGAGCCTTCGAATATGTCCCATTTCAATTCTGCCCCAAATAGGTAACCATCGGCATCGCCTTGAAACACCTCATCATCATGAAGCTCGTACGTACCGAAGGCGTTTAGGCGCGGTAAAAAACTCATTTTATCCGATTGGTACATGTGTCGATACGCCTCAGATGCCTTGGAAACCGCTAGGATATCCTTTCTGTTCTCAGGCAAACTTTCAAAACTGACGGTATTGGTAATGACCGATAGGGAATCGGTGGGTTGCAAAATCAGATAACTTTCATCATTCATCAACACAGAGAGTTGGTTCGAAGCATTCTTGACATTACTCCGGGCATATTGCAATTGGTTATCAATTTCTGTTACCCGGACCTCTACGGCCAAGACATCCGATTTTTGTAAATACCCTTGCTTAAAACTATTAACGGCCAAGCGTTTGTTCTCTAAAGCAGCTTCCTTGGCCTTTTCCAATACCGCTACGGTTTTATAGGACAACTGCAACTCCATGTATGCCTTGTCTACCATTAATTCAATATAGTCCTGCTTGCGTTCAGCCTGCAGTTGTGTCGCATTGAATTTGGCCTTCGCAGCCTTGCGTTGATAGAGTCCATCAAAATTCAACAGCGGTTGCTGTACTTGGATTCTCGTGGCGAAATCCTCAATTTGATTGGGATCATTCAATAATAATGGATTAAAGTCGGCCTGGGTCAATATTTCTTGATTGAGCTTTGAACCAAAGGCCATTAAGGGGTTCGTAGTCGCAATTCCCGTATGTGAAATACTGATATTGGGAAGCAGGACCGCATTGCTCTGATTATAATCCCCTTGGGCCGCCAATACCTCCTGTTCAGAAATTTTCAAGGTATTGTTTTCAGCAAGTACCTTGGCAAGTACTTCCTCCTTTGTAATCAACACCGATTCTTGTGCTTGCGTAGAAAGGATAACGCTGAAAAAAGCCAGTATCAAAAGTAGTTTATTCATTGTTTAATTAATTTGAAGCAAAATTAGAAGGTGACATTAGACTTGACAGTAACATATGTTACCCAATATTGTAACATATGTTACTAAGAAAAAACCCATAAGAACTAAATATCGGGCAAACCACTAAGGTTACCTTTGTTATAGCTTTACGCCATAGGATAGGTCGCCAGCATCTCCTAGCCCAGGAATTATATATCCTTTACTGGTCAGTTCATCGTCAATGGCGGCTATCCACAAATGGGTGCCTTCGGGAAAAACCTTTTTTATATAGGCTACCCCTTGTTTAGAACCTATGACCGAAATAATATGGATCTGCTTTGGTTCACCATGGGTTTTCAATACATTAAAGACATTCTCCAAAGTTCTTCCTGTTGCCAGCATGGGATCGGTAAGGATCAAGGTTTTATTACCTAGACTAGGTGCGGCAAAGTATTTAACGATTACCTCAAATTCATCCCCTCCGTTTGGGTGATTCCTATAGGCCGAGATAAAAGCATTCTCAGCCTTATCGAAATAATTCAGCAAACCATTGTGCAGTGGGATTCCGGCCCGAAGAACGGAACAAAGCACCAACTTATCAATGGGCAATGCCATATTTTTGGTGCCGAAAGGTGTTTGAACGGTCTTGGTATCGTAGTTCAGGGTTTTACTCAATTCATAGCACAGTATCTCCCCGATACGTTCAATATTCCTGCGAAAACGCATGGGATCCTTTTGTATTTCAATATCCCTAATTTCCGCAATAAACTGGTTCAATACCGAAAATTCCGTCTCAAAATGATGTACTATCATACTTTGTATATTTAACTTCAAAATTACGGCATAATCGATGGTTGAACTTAACAAACAGCTTAAATCGTAAGCTATCCTACTTTGTAAAAAACCAATAACCAATACCTGCCGACCCATAAAACACATCCTTCATATATTCCTCGAAAACAGCATCCAAAATACTAATGGTTGTACTGCTTTGTGGAAATACCCATGTTGGGGTAAAAGAAAAAAACGAACTGTTTATGTTACTATTGAATCGGAACATTGAGTTCAATATTTAAAATCTTGAATTCGGTCTTGATCTCTTTCTTGGGCAGTAAGCTATGTAGTTCCTAGAACAACAAGTATTGCCAATAACAATTTCTTTTTCATAATATATTTTTTAAAATTAGCAATTTCCTAAAAGTATACCTTGGCGCATTATGGCCCAATGATATTAATCATGTAACCTATTTTATGTCAATCAAATACACCTTTTTTTTAGGTGACATTTATTACATAAAAAACCCTGACGGAACCGTCAGGGCCATTATCAACAACCAAACAAAAACCGATCAATAATCATGACCAATTTATCTTAAAACCAACTTTATATCGATCCCTCGTTCATGGAATCACAGCAGGTCCGAATCCTAGATGATACCATCAGGGAAATTTTTTCATTCAAGGACCACAACTTTCATTTGTGCTATCCATTATAGCATTATATTCCTCAATAGTGAGGAATTGAGGAGCGTATGTTTCGCCTAAATTTTCCAAACCCCTAACAAAACTTCTCAAATGATTGCGCGAACCGCACTGCAAACTTTCAAACACCAATATAATATCGGCATTTGAGCTTGCATTGATATAGTTTTCGAGGTCAACAATATCAAGATCTTCAATGGTCGCACCGACCTCTAGCGCATTTACCCTATCAATCTGCCCTTTTTCAACAAACTGATTATAATAATCCTGTAATTCTTGATTCTCAAACGCTCCATCTGGCAATAGGGTATAATCAATATTGTATTGATCCAATAAATTGGCTACCGCATTCATATGGGTCTGTTCACTGAGCTTTATATTGGCAAATTGATTAATGCCCCATAATTCATCCAAATACATATAGGTGTCCCGGGCCAATTTTTCCTCCTCCAACATAAATAACAAAGCATTTATATCTTCTTCTGAATCCCCTGAATTTTCCAATACAAGTAACTCCTCCTGTGAATCAATAGGGTTTTCCGTTACGTCTGTGTCCTCCTGCGAATCAACAGGATTTTCCGATACGTTTAGATCCTCTTGAAAACCGACCGAGTTCTCCAATGCTTCTTCTTCCAATAAATTTTCACCATTATCAGTACAGGCCATAAGCAGACTAAACGTTAGGAACCCAAGTACTATGAGGGGCATTTCAATTATTCTATTAAATTTCATGATATATATTTAAATTATAAATGTGTGTTGGTTCGTATTACTATATTTTAGTAGCACATTGTTTTGTATTTAGACCTAGACAAATAGCAATAGTTTGAGATTCGTGTGTTAAATGTTTCTTTTTTGTTTTTCTTTATAACAATTCTTCAATAAAAAAGACACCTACCAAAATGGTAGGTGCCTTTATCAACAACCAAACAAAAACTGATCAATGAACATGACCAATTTATCTTAAAACCAACTTTATATCGATCCAACGTTCATGGAATCACAGCAGGTCGGGATCCTAGATGATGCCATCAAGGAAATTTTTTCATTCAAGGACCACACCTTTCATTGGTACTATCCACTATGGTATTATATTCCTCAATGGTGAGGAATTGGGGAGCGTATGTTTCCCCTGAATTTTCAATAGCCCTGACAAAACTCCTAAGATGGTTTCGTGAACCACACTGAAGGCTTTCAAATACACCGATTACACTTGGGTTCGTAGCAGCATCGATAAATGCAACCAAATCAACGATATCAAGATCTTCAATGGTCGCACCGACCTCTAGGGCGTTACTAGCATCAATCTGTCCTTTTTCCATAAACTGATCATATAGCTTTTGCATTTCTTCATTGGCAAACTCCCCATAGGGCAAAAGGGTATATTCAATTTGATATTGGTCCAATAATTTAGCCACGGCATCAACATGGGATTGTTCGCTCACTTTTATATTCGCAAATTGATTGATCCCATAGAGTCCATCCAAAAAATCATAGGTATCCCTGGCCAATTTTTCTTCCTCTAACATAAAGAGCAGCGCATTTTCGTCTTGCAAGGTTAAATCAGTAACATTCAACTCCGTGCCCGTAATTTCGGTTTCATCGTTGTCACAAGCTGCTAAAGCGACCAGGGCCAACAGTGCCAAACCAATGCTCTTGAACTGTGTTTTACTTTTAAATTTCATAACCTCTATTTTTTTAAGACAAATTTCCGAATTGTAATCGAACCCCACAGCCACATTTGTTACACAAAAAAGACCCTAACAGTAACGTCAGGGCCTTTTTTCAACAACCAAACAAATCAATGAAAAATCGGGGGTCATTGATTAACCTTTCGGGTTCCCCCATGGCCACCAGCAACAATGACCAATATTTTTAAACTTAAATAGATGAACCTAAAGAACTGTATGATGGGATTCATCATTACAAAGCGTTTCGATTTTGATATTCTACGTGTCATTTTCTATATTTTATTCGGGTATCAACCACCAAAAAGGCCGCATTTTAGCTTTATACAAAAAGGCATGGTGCAGGGCCAATTTTAACCAATGCCCGGCCAAACCGATTTCCCCAAAAGTCTTTCCTAGCCGTCTTCCGTGGGTATCCGGATACTTTTTATAATCGGGAACTATGGGGAACGTCGTAATACTGATCCCACTGCCTTTGGTTATTCCATATCCTGAAGATGCAATACATGCGGCTCCCATATTCCCCATTGAACCTTTATGGTGCAATGATGGTTTATTATTCTTAATAGTATCGATAATATTGTCAGCGACCAATTTAGCGGTAATACCTGAGGGCATCCCAGTACGCGGGGGTGATGGGGAAATGGCGGTTCCATTCTTACTCACCCTCGGCTTGGAAATGGCATGTGGGGGAGCAAAAGCGATTCCCGGGGCAAAAATGTTCAGATAGGATGGATTTTGATAGGTTTCCGGCCAATCCTGAACAGACCATTCCTCATACGGTCTAGGTGTATAATCCGCATCAACGATCATAAAACCCTTAAATAATTTTTCCGTAATATCGCCACCCTTTTTATCGTACGCTTTAAAACCATGCCCTGAAAAGGCGGGTATCAACATGGCAAAATCATAGGTTTCCGATTTGTATTCCCCATCCAAGGTTTCATAATGGGCCACGCCATCCTCAATCTTATTGACCCCGGCCCCTATGATCCATTTAATCCCACGGTCCTCAAAGACCATCTCGACCATCTCGCTGGACTTCATAATATTATTGCCATAACTGAGCAACATACCATCCATACCAAAATCACCCAATTTAGGTTCGTTGGCTATCCAAGTTATCTCGGCATTTTCCCGAACATTGTGCCTGCGAAGTTCTTGCTCTACATTCAAAATATACTCAAAAG
This sequence comes from Maribacter sp., assembly GCF_049667165.1. Lineage (GTDB taxonomy): Bacteria > Bacteroidota > Bacteroidia > Flavobacteriales > Flavobacteriaceae > Maribacter_A. The sequence goes on along the minus strand of NZ_JBATHS010000235.1, from coordinate 28,756 downwards.
CTGCTCCTTGACAGGTTGATTTCGCATGTCCTGTGCCGATTAATATTTTTGCCTTTTTACCCTTTTTCATCTCTTGGATCAAGACCTCCAAGGCGTGCCATGCTTCAGTCGCATGGGTGTACGTACATACCGAATATGCCTTATTGGTAGCAGGCTTTAAACCTACGGTCATATCAAAGGCCAACTTGGGTCCTGTGGCATTTATAAGGTAATCATAGGTGACTTTTGCTGTAGTGCCCTGGGCCTCACCGGTGACATATTCAGCCGTAATAAAGGGTTTCTCTATTTCTGAATCCCCTTCGGGGTGAAAGGTGACGACCTTAGCTTGCTTGAATTCTATCCCTTTCTTTTTATACAACGGTGCGAGTGGAAAAAGAATATCCTTTGGTTTCATTCGTCCGATTCCGACCCAAATGTTCGAAGGAATCCATTGATAATTGCCATTGGGGGAAACCACGGTCACCGTATGTTCCTTCGAAAGTTTTCTTCGTAGGTGGCTAGCCGCAACATGACCTGAAATACCAGCCCCCAAAACAACAATTCTTGACATTTAACTATTTTTAAATTCCAATAAAACTACACTTAAAATCATTTGATTTCTATGACCCCTGTCATATGCAATCTTTCTTCGTATTGGATTGTAAAGTTTAGCATTTAAGACAACCTATACTGCAACTTTTGTTACACTTCCATTAATTATTTGCGCTTTAAACAGGTTCGATTTGCGTGTATTGAAGCCCTCTTAATGGTCCCCATAACCTACATCATCCATTTTGCCCTTGAAAACACGATATTGCACTACCATATAGACGATCACCAATACCAAGGCAATAAAAAACCAATTCATGCCGACCGACAACCCATAGGGGTCCGCAGCCATATTATAGAGCGTTAAAGAAGGATTTATGGTATTGGTCGATGGCAATAGTTTTGGAAATATCGAGGCCACGGTAGAAGCCAATCCACCCAAGAGGAACAAGGATGAAAACAAGAATCCCGTTCCGTCTTTTTTAAAGGTCCTTACCTTGAACAATCCGAACAAACCGCTGAATGTAAGCAGGGGTAAAAGCCATAATATGGGATGCTCCAAAAAGTTCTTAAAGGGGTTGGGTTCAATGATATGCCAAATCAACAGGGAAGCAACCACAAGGGCCAATAAAACAAAATTAAGGGTATAGACTACCTTCCTCAGTTTTGGGTTCAAACTTGAATTGGTTTTAAATATAATCCAATTGGCCCCATGAATGGTCAAGGCCACAATCCCGACCACTCCCAAAAGCAAGGTGAACCAATCGATAATCCCCAATTGTTCCGCTTGTGGACTTAAGCTAGGGTTCCATAAGGGCAAAAAGAAATAATGGGCCTCTTGGGTGGATATCCCATTTTCGACCATCCCCAAATTAACCCCCCTGACCACATTACCAAGGGCAACGCCAAAGAATAAGGCCAATAACAAACTTGCGATGCCAAAAGCCTTGTCCCAGATAGTTTGCCACATGCTATTATGAACCTGTCCCCTGAGTTCCAATCCAATCGCCCTGAAAATGAGCAGCCATAAAATCATGATCAAGGGCAAATAAAACCCGCTGAAAGAAGAAGCATATAAGGTCGGAAATGCAAAAAACAATACTCCCCCGGCAGCAATCAACCAAACTTCATTGGCATCCCAGAAGGGCCCAATGGCATTGGTAATGGCTTTTTTGTCTTTTTCGGTTTTGGCAAAGAACAAGTGAATGATACCTGCACCAAAATCATAGCCATCCAAAATAACATAGACCGCCAACATGGTCACTAAAACGATATACCAAAATAGTTCCATACTTAATGTTTTAAAATTTGAGGCCCTTTATTGATTATTTTTCCGACGAGCATTATAAACAAAAGGCCCAATAAAAGGTACAGTCCTATAAACCCCAATAGGGTAAACAGGGTGTTCCCTGAGGAAACGGTAGGAGATGCCCCGGCACTAGTCCGCATCAGATTATAGACCAACCAAGGCTGTCGACCCAATTCAGAGGTATACCAACCCGTGGTATTGGCGATATACGGAAAAGGGAGCATGAATACCAACGACCATAATATCCATTTGGTCCTATATAACTTCTTACGATATAATTGAATGGAAGCCAGCAACATCAATGCTATAAAAATAGTCCCCAAACCGACCATTATATGATAGGAATAGTACAGGCCGGGAATATTCGTGGGATAATCCTTTTCATCAAAATCATTCAATCCTTTTATTTCAGCCTCCCAATCCTGATAGGTCAAAAAACTCAGAATATTAGGGACCGCAATTTTATTATCCAGTTTTTTCTCGAGCATATTCGGCTGGCCGATCAATACAATCCCAGACCCCCCTTCTTCGGTCTCGAAGATACCTTCCATGGCCGCAAAGGTCACTGGTTGGTATTTCACGACATTCTTTGCAGTCCAGTCCCCAGTTGGAAATGCGACCAAAACACTCGAGATCAAACCAAAAATTACTCCTGTTTTGACAAAAAGTTTTCCAAATTCGCTATGCTTGTTGTTTAATATATAAAATGCCCCAATGGCGGAAACAACAAACGATGCGGTTATTACGGAAGCCAATTGATTATGCAGGTATGAAGGCCAGAGCCAAGGATTGGAAAACAGGGCCGAAAAATTATTTAGAACGAATTTGCCATTTTCAAGTATTTCATATCCTACAGGGTGCTGCATCCAGGAATGGGTGGCAATGATTAAAAAACCACTGGCCCAAGAACCTAAAAACACCAAAAAACCCGTTAAAAAATGAAGCTTATGTCCCAATAGTTTTTCCCCAAAAAGAAACAATCCCAAAAAGGAGGATTCCAAAAAGAAGGAAAACATACCTTCCATGGCCAAAGTCTGCCCTATGATCCCTCCTGTAAGTTCCGAAAATTTCGCCCAGTTGGTCCCAAACTGAAATTCCATCGGAATTCCCGTTACCACCCCCATGGCAAAGTTCAGGGCAAAGACCTTCATCCAGAATTTGGCGGCGTCATTGTATTTCTCCAATTTGGATCTCAAGAATTTCCATTTGAAATAAACGATCATCAATGAAAGTCCCATGGTCAATTGCGGAAATAGATAATGAAAGGTTATCGTGAATGCAAATTGCATTCGATCATAAAAAAGCATGTCATCCATACCAAAGGTATTTTAGATAAAAAGAGCCATGAGCTTATACACCCATGTTTTGAGCGACCAAATTTCCAATAGAAAAGACAGAAAAGCTGCAACCTTTGTTACACTTCCAAAAAAAAATAAAAAAGTACCTCCCAATCGATTTCGAAGTATAAAATTTCATGGAATAAAACAACCCACCAATGATCTTAATCATTTGAATTTGCAAATAAATTCTTTTCTTCGCACCCTTATTTATTTTGAATCCACCTCGGGATGTAACACCAGTGGCATCGATTACATCTGCCGACCTCATTTAAAAGGCCTTTATAGGGTAACCCTAGACCCCAACTTTAACGTTGTAATCTTAGGCTGTTGGCATTAATGTGACTAATGTCACTTTTCATTCTAAAAAAAGAAATTACATTTGTCCCGTGAACAAAGGCAGGCTCATTTTCTCTATGTTTTTTCTGGTCATTACCTTGACCAGTAGCCTGAAGATTGCCGGGACTTTAGGGTATTATGCCCTGTTCACCGAAGATTTCATTGAACGTTATTGCGAAAATAAAGCGCGGCCCGAATTGCATTGTGATGGGAAGTGTTATTTGGCCAAAATGCTTTTGCAAGAATCCAAGGACGATACCCCGCCCATAAATATTGATCTTTTAAAGAATGAAACCGTTCTTTTTTTGGAAGAAAATTTGACGTATGACTTTGTTGGCGACCGGGAATCCGAGATGGCCAATTATGGGTATACGAATCACTATCACTTCAGTTTTTTAAAGGAAGAAATTCAACCTCCGCGGTCTTAGCATACTTCCGTCCCTTTTTTTCGCTGAATGATCCAATACTTCCACTCAGCGCTTATTACAACTTTAATTAAAAGAATCAACAATGAATGTAAAATATTTATTGGTGACGGCATGTATGCTTGCCGGTCACCTGATCAGTGCACAGAACTTCAAAGGGCAGGTTTTGTACCAAGAAAACAACAATCCGGTTAATGAAGCACATATATTTGTAAATAATAAAGTGATAACCCACTCCGATACCAATGGATATTTCGAAGTATCGATTCCTGAAAAGGGTGCGAACCTAAAGATATCCTATTTAGGGTATCTGACCATTGAAAAATTCATTACCCCCCAGGATGGCTCGGTTTCCTTTACTTTGGAAGAAGCTCCTATACATATCCCAGGCGTAATGGTCAGCGGAAATTCAAGAATAGATCCTGTTTTTACGATAGAAACCAATGATTATGTAAAGAAGATCGTGCAACCTCGAAATGTTGCGGACTTGTTCAATGATATCAACGGTTTTTCACTCATCAAAAGGGGCAACTATGCTATTGACCCAAGTTTTAGGGCCTCACAATATGAACAATTGAACGTGCAGTTTGATGGTGGCACCAAAGCCATGCATGCCTGTCCCAACAGGATGGACCCCATTACGACGCACGTGATCCCCGAAGAAATCGAAAAAATTGAAATCATCAAAGGGCCTTATACAGTGCGTTATGGTGCTACTTTTGGTGGAATCGTGAATATGGTGACCCAAGTTCCGGATGCCAGTGAATATGGCTTGCATGGTAGCGTTCATGCGGGCTATGAAAGTAACGGTGGATCATTGGTGTCCATGGCCCGATTACAACAGGCTACCGAGAAATATGATATTACCGGTAATGTTGGTTTTAGGGATTTTGGCAACTATGAAGATGGTGATGGCACGGAAATACCCTCCTCGTTCAGGAGTTTGGATTATGGGGTTAAAGTAGGTCTGAATTTTACTCCAAACCAGCGCTTACAGGCCCATTGGAGACAATCTTTCGGGAGGGACGTGCTCCACGCAGGATTACCCATGGACACCGATTTGGATGATAGTAGTATTCTTTCTGTGGATTATAAACTTACTGGGCTAAGTGGTACGGTGAAGAATATCGATGCAAAACTATATTATAGTTATGTAGACCACATTATGAGCAATACGGATAGACCGAGTTTTATGATGACCGATGCCGTATCGGCGATCAATGCGACTACGGCAGGGGGTAAAATCGAATTAAAGCTAAAACCCAATGAAAAATTCACCCTCTTCACGGGATTGGATGCCTTGCATATAGCGCGGGATGGGAATCGCACACGACTTGTAAAACGCAATGCGATGGGACCCCTCCCTACTCCCGTTGAATTTATCGATAAGGTCTGGCAAGACTCCTACATAAATGACATGGGCCTTTTTGCCGAAGGCAAGTATAGTGTATCCGAAAACACAGTTTTGACCACAGGGTTTCGTTATGATCTGGTTACTTCGGAGATTAAGGACCCCGAGGCCGATTTTGGCGCTTTATACCCTGATCTGGATAAAAGGAACGAACACAATCTCAGTGGTACCGTTTCCTTGAAATATGCCCCAAGCTATCGATTTATCATGGAGCTTGCCTATGGAAGAGGTGTCCGTTCTGCCAATATGATCGAGCGCGTAATCAATCACTTTAACGTAGGCCAAGATGCATACGAGTATATCGGAAACCCCAATTTGGATGCCGAAATCAATAATCAATTCGAAATTGGTTTCTCTGGTAAACTTCCTTTATCGGACAATTCTACGGACCGCTTTACCTACACCAGCTCGTTCTACTACTCTTTTTATGAGAATTATATTGTTGCAGTGATTGACGAATCCCTAACCCGAAAATTCATGCCAACCAGTGAACCCGTGAATCCTAAGGTTTTTAGAAACCTGGATAAGGCCTATAAAACCGGATTCGAAGTTTCCGCTGGAGTGGATTTTTTGAACGACTTCAATTTTACAACGGAATTGGCCTATGTCTATGCCAAAAACAAAGATCTAAGTGAATCCTTGCCCCTTGTACCCCCTTTGACCACCAGTTTAAAACTAGGGTTTGAAAAGGAACGGTTTTGGGTAAATGCGATCTATAGGATTACCTCCGAACAGAATGATATTTCAACTTCCTTTGGGGAAACAACCACTCCAGGTTATGAAGTATTGGATCTTCGTTTGGGCGTAGTGCCCTTCAAAAACCTCACTTTAGGTATAGCGGCATTGAATGTTTTTGATGAGACGTATTATAACCATTTGAACTTCTCATTTAATAATCAGGCGGATTTTGGTAGAACACCAATCAATGATCCAGGAAGGAACTTATCGGCCTTTGTACAATACAAATTCTAGGAAACAACAACGGGGGCAAATGCCCCCGTTTTAAATTCTTGCCAACGAATTTTTGATTATTTTTTATTTATTGAATGTATACCCTATACCGACCATAACCATAGACGTTGTCATTTCGTAGGAAACCGATGATCCAGGAATGGCTCCATTCGGGTTACTCGGTGATATCATCATTGGATTTAATATTCTTCCTTCTGTTGCTCCATTACTATCTCCATAATGGTAAACAGCATCTAATTGCCAATTACTATTTACTTCATAACTTAATCCAAATTGATATGCATTTTTAATTACCGCCGTTGCTGGAATATTAAAAAATGTTATTTCTTCTGGAATAGGGTTTGAACTATAGGTATAACCAATACGCAATGGTAGTTTGTTTATACCCTTATATTGAAGTCCTGCGGATAGGATTGATATATTTTTCCAACCAAATCCGGCCACAGAAGCTGTTTGGGTCCATCCTGTTTTAGAAAAACCTTCTGTATTTTCATAATCGACTCTTCTAAAGTCCAAGGCTAAATCAACATCCCCTGTCGAATATCCAAAACCAACTGAGAAAATAGCTGGATAATCCATTTGGAAATTATTTTTGGCAGTACTATTATCCAAATAGGTGTTTTCAAATTCAAATTCCCCAAATTTTTGAGCTGTTTTATATGAGGCTCCTAGTTTTAATCCGAGTCCTGAATCATAGAATACTCCAAATTGAGCTCCAAAACCAATTGCTGAAGCTTTATCTGTGGTTGGATATCCTGCCATCGTTGGGTTTGCGGTGGGATTAGGTGCCAATTCCAATGCCGCATAATCTATATTTGGCTGAATCCCAATAGAAATTTTATCCGTTAATTCATACGCATACGCTAAACCTACTTGCAATAACATATAATCAGATTCAATATGACCAAATCCCATAGCCGCTTGTGGATAGTTAATGGGGTTTGAATTTTCCATCGGATTGAAACTTGCACTCAACGGGTTGTTCGCTTCTTCAGGAAATGTAACTCCAAAACCACTGATACCAAATGCTGAAGCACCAAAGGTATGTTTGCTTCCTTCTTTACCCCAAACCATAGCCAAGGCTGGCATTGGGGACAAACCTCTATCATCCGCTGTTGTACCACTAACTCCAGGAGCTCCAGGCCCTAACATTCCGGCGGGTAAGGAAGAAGACAATTCGGGTGAAGAAAAGAATAGACCGAGGTCAAACTTTAAGATTTTATCATCAAAAGTTGAAATAGCCGCTGGGTTCCATTGAAGTGCCCCCGATATATCTAAAGGTTGGCCTGTGGCCGCACCTCCCATTGACATGTTCACTGCCCCTACACCTTGCATAATATGTCCCGACTGGGCCAAAGCAGCGGTCGCAAAAATCAGAAACGATAAATTTAGAATTGTTTTTCTCATGATTATTTAGTTTTTGGAATTTCAAAAGCCCCTACTTTTTACGATTGATAGTATAAGCTTTTTACGTTATCTATTGAATATTTAAAAACACTTCAAAATTATTGTCCAAAATGCTAAAGATTTATGACATTTATCATAGTTAGTCTTTTGCAACCCTAATAACTCAGTTTGGACCCTCATTTATTGATGTTATCGTAAGGAACAAAAATATAAATAATTGTTTTTCAGGAGTATACATTAAAATTTCTTTTGTAACAAATGTTACAAAGAAGTTCGGCCATATGACAATTGTCATAAAATTCAGCTACTTTGGAGTGTAACTTTATACCCGAAAACAGATTTAGTTTTATTCCATATAAAATACAGTTAAATGAAAAATCTAGTCATTTTAGGAGCAGGAACATCAGGAACGATGATGGCCAATCACTTAAGGCCAAAACTTTACCATAACGAATGGGATATAACAATAGTTGATCAATATAAAACACATTATTATCAACCAGGGTTCCTCTTTCTTCCTTTTGATACCTATACGGAAGATCAAGTTAAAAAAGTCGGAAAGAACCTTATCCATAAGAAAGTCAACTATATTCAGAAAAAAATTGAGAAAATCATACCTGAAGAAAATAAAGTTGAATTGGTAGATGAAACTTTAGATTACGATGTCTTAATAATTGCAACTGGTTCAAAAATTGCCCCAGAAGAAACCGAAGGTTTGGTTGGGCCACTATGGAAAAAGGATATTTTCGATTTTTACACCTACGAAGGCGCTTTAGCTTTACGGGATAAATTACGGGATTGGGAAGGTGGAAAACTAGTTGTCCACATAACTGAAATGCCAATTAAATGTCCGGTAGCTCCATTGGAGTTCGCCTTTTTGGCCGATTCTTATTTTCGTAAAAAAGGCATGCGGGATAAGGTTGACATTACTTATGTCACCCCACTTACTGGAGCCTTTACAAAACCAACCTGCTCAACCGCTTTGGCCTATCTTTTAAAAGAGAAAGACATTCATCTGGAACCAGATTTTGCCATAATGGAGGTAGATAATGAAACAAAGGAAATTGTTGATTACGAAGATCGTAGAATCCCATTTGATCTTTTGGTAACCATACCCACTAACATGGGAGATGAAGTAATAGAAAGATCAGGTATGGGAGATGATCTGAATTTTATACCTACCGATCATAACACCCTGCAGTCATTAGCGCATAAAAATATTTTTGTAATTGGTGATGCTACTAATGTACCCGCTTCCAAAGCCGGCTCAGTGGCACATTTCCAAGCGGAAACATTAACAGATAATGTTCTTTTATATATTGATGGATATCCATTGAAAAAAGAATTTGACGGACATGCGAATTGTTTTATCGAAACTGGAAATAACAAAGCCTTATTAATTGATTTTAATTATGTTACAGAACCAGTACATGGAAAATTTCCTTTTGCAAAAATCGGTCCTTTAAGATTATTAAAGGAAAGTGTATTTAACCATTGGGGGAAATTGGCCTTTAGATGGGTTTATTGGAATATGCTGTTAAAAGGAATCGCAATTCCCTTTGTGTCTCGAAATATGAGTTTTAAAGGCAAGGTTTTTGATATAAAACCAGATACACAATAATTATTAACTTACAATTAAACAACTAAATATTATGTCAGTAAAAACTATAGCAGGAGTAGAAGTAAACGTTTCAGAAGATGGATATCTTGAAAATATGTCCCAATGGAACGAAGAAATTGCCCATGAAATCGCAAGTGAAATAGGAATAGAATTAACGCCAAAACACTTTGAGGTGCTTAATTATTTACGCGAAAAAACGGCTGCAAAAGAAGCATTAACTATACGAAAAGTAGGAAAATCAGGTATTGTGGATATTAAGGAATTATATAAATTGTTTCCAAAAGGGCCTTTAAAATTCTCGTCAAAAATAGCAGGAATCCCTAAGCCGACCAGTTGTATATAAGTCACTTTATTAGTACCTTTTAATAATTAAAAAATTAAAAATGGAAACAAAAGAGAAAGAAGTAAAAACAGTAATAAAAGAGAAAAAACCTTTAGAAAAGGTTTGTATTATATGTGCCAAGGGAAGTTTAGAGGATGTTTATGCCACCTTGGTTATGGCCAATGGAGCTGTAATGGAAGGTATAGAAACCAATGTATTCTTTACCTTTTTTGGATTGGACGGCATTACTAAAAAATCAATGAACCACCTGCATACTGCAACAACAGGTAATCCTGCAATGAGAATGCCCGGAGGTTTACCTTTCCCTACAATGCTTGGCGGATTGCCAGGAGTGGAAACCGCAGTTTCAGGTATGATGAGAAAACAAATGGAAGCGTTGGATATGCCTCCAGTTGATGAATTTCTGGAAATGATCACTGCAGGTGGTGGTACTATCTACGCCTGTAAATTGGCCGTTGATATGTTCAAACTTAAGAAAGAAGATTTGTCTGATGAAGTTGATAGTATAATTACCATTGGTGAATTTTATGAATTGTGTGATGGGGATAGAACACAAATTATTTTCACATAAACAACCTATTCCAACTATTTACGATTACCATAATTGAGCTAATCAAGAAGCAACACAATTTTTCTTTATATAAGTGTACTTCTTTAATTTAATAATCACTAAAAAATAGGGGCTTAGGCCCCTATTTTTTATCAAAAAAAATTCCATCATAAAACACTTTAATTGATTTATGGATTACTGATCCAAATCATAGTTCGGCATTACTTATTTAAGGAATTTAGAGCATATTACCAATCATAATTATGTAACTTTTTTATAGCCCAAAATAGATGACTGTAACATTTGTTACATATATTGAAATCAAAAAATGTTTATTTTAAAAAAAATGAATTTCAATCATTATAATGAAAAGACGAAATTTTGTTAAGCGAACGGCCTTAGGCACATTAAGTACCCTGATCGGGGCAGAGATAGTTTTTGGCGCTAAATTGCCGAATGGGTATCTACCCTTGGCCCTTCAAGATCCAGACCCTTTTAAAATGTTCAATAAGGATCGGGGCATGGAGGTTCTCAATGACAAACCTTGGAATATCGAGGCCAAAGCCCACTTATTGGATGATAAGGTCACCCCAAATTCATCGATGTTCATCCGTAATAATGGATTGATTCCTGAGAATATCGATATAAATACATGGACTTTGACCATTGACGGGGAGTCGGTGAAACAGCCAAAGACCTATACCTTGCCAGAATTGAAATCGAAATTTCAACAATACACCTATCAATTAACATTGGAATGTGGAGGCAATGGCAGAAGTGAGTTCGACCCTCCTGCCAAAGGAAACCAATGGACCATTGGGGCCGTCTCCTGTGCCGAATGGACGGGGGTTCGTCTGCGTGACGTACTTGACGATGTAGGGATCAAGGATGATGCCATTTATATCGGTTATCATGCCACCGATGTACATCTTAGCCGCGATCCCAAAAAAGAACCCATTTCACGTGGTGCCCCTATGCAAAAAGCGTTACAGGATGAAACCCTGATCGCCTTTCAAATGAACGGGAAGGATATTCCTTTGGCACATGGTTATCCACTTCGGCTTGTTGCAGGAGGATGGCCAGCCTCAGTTTCCGGAAAATGGGTAAACCGTATCAGTGTTCGCAATGTGGTTCATGATGGCACCAAAATGACCGGCGACGCTTATCGCGTACCCTGCAATCCTGTAGAACCAGGAGATAAAGTGAAAGATGAGGATATGTGTATCATAGAATCCATGCCCGTAAAGTCATTGATTACCTATCCCAAATCAGGAGCTACCATTGGCATGGGCAAATCCTTGAATATTAGGGGGCATGCATGGGCCGGTGATTTGGAAGTATCAAAATTGGAATATTCCATCGACTTTGGATCTACTTGGAAAGAATGTACCCTTGAAAAACCTGCGAATCGTTTGGCATGGCAACATTTTAATGCCAAGGTCGAATTTCCAAAAAAAGGGTATTACGAAGTCTGGGCAAAGGCAACCGATTCAAGAGGTATAAGCCAACCGATGTTGTTACCCGGTTGGAACCCAAAAGGATATTTGAACAATGCTTGCCATAGAATCGCTATAAAGGTCGTATAAATGGAAGATCATAAGAAATTCAAACTATTGGTAAAGGCCATATATCGCTTGCTTCTTAGCATCTTTGGATTATTTGCGATAACTGCCTTTACCCTGTTATTCCTCATGTTCAACCCTGACCTTTTTAAAAAATCGGAACCTAAGGTCGTTGAAGAAATAGCAGCGGTGACCGTTGCTCAAGAGGAAGATTTTGACAAAATAGAAAATGGCATTCATGTACGTACTGGGCTGGTCGATGCGGAAGGATTGATGACCGTGGTCAACAATTGCACCAATTGCCATTCGGCAAAATTAGTGACCCAGAATAGGATGAATAAAGAACGGTGGATATCAACGATACGATGGATGCAATCGACACAGAACTTGTGGGATTTAGGCCCCAATGAAGACGTAATCGTCAATTATTTGGTGACCAATTATCCTCCCACACAAAAAGGGAGACGCGAGATTTTAAAGGATATACAATGGTACACCTTGAAATAAAGACCAAGGCCACCCATTGTTTAACGTAGCTGGGCTTTTCGGGCCAAAAAATATAATGAGAAACAACAATGAATCCTGAACAGGATATGGTTATAAAATGAGTAACCTTATTTAAAATAGATAGTACAATAAAAAATAGTAATGATATGGAAAAATATGTAGATGCCTTTGTGAATTCCTTAATGGGTAGTATTGAGTGGACCTGGAAGTCCATCATCTTTGATGTGCCTTGGTATACCAATTATTTTTGGGGACTTACCCTTATTTCATTGATCGTCTGGGGATTGGAAATTACATTTCCATGGCGTAAGAACCAATCTATCTTCCGAAGGGATTTTTGGTTGGATGCCTTTTATATGTACTTCAACTTCTTCCTATTCGCCATTGCCATAAGCGGCTTTTATAAATTCTTGGGGTTACTCTTCAATGATATTGGAGTTTCATCAAAAAGCCTAACTTTAATAGATGTTACTAGCCTACCCATGTGGGGGCAATTACTACTTTTCTTTATTATTTTAGACTTTGTTCAATGGTTTACCCATGTACTACTACACAAATATCCTTTTTTATGGAAATTCCATAAAGTACACCATTCTGTAAAGGAAATGGGGTTTGCGGCCCATTTACGTTACCATTGGATGGAAAACATCATTTATAAACCCTTAAAAACCCTAGGGGTCATGGTCTTGGGTGGTTTTGAACCCGAGCAGGCCTATATCGTACATTTTGTGGCCATTTCTATTGGGCATTTAAACCATGCCAATATAAAGATCACTTGGGGTCCACTGAAATATATCTTTAATAACCCTGTAATGCATTTGTACCATCATGCCTATGCTCTGCCCAAGGGTTCATATGGTGTTAATTTCGGGATAAGTCTTAGTCTTTGGGATTATATTTTTAAAACGAATTATATTCCTGAGGATAGTGGCACGGTTGAATTAGGATTCCCTGGCGATGACACTTTCCCACAGGATTTCCTGCATCAAAATATCTATGGCTTTGTTAAGGAGAAAAAGAATTGATTCAATCCTACCGATTTGGGGTTTCCCATCTTAAAAAACAGGGCCACAATCGGTAGGGGTTTTAGGTACCTTACTTATATGTACCTTGATTGGGTCCTATACTTTTATGAACCCGGTAAGTTCATTCAATTGTAGGTATTAATCTCTTAAAGGTGCCCCTATGTAAAGGCACCCGAGAGAATATTACTTATCAAAAACAATGCTCCAGATACCCCTAACTTCATTAACCCCATACCCTAATGCCATGTCATTGGGATAAAGTGCCTTTAATGCATTTAAAGTTTCAGAGGTTACTTGCTCCTTGGGTGTACCATGGCATTGCAAACACATGGTATTGGTGGTAATGGGATAATAAAAATGTATTTGGCCATCGATGTCCTCGATGATCGGGTCTACATCAGGGCCCCTTTCGATCATCTGTTTGAAAGTTGTGATATACCCGAGTTCTTTGGCATCGGCCTTATTATCCGGGTTTCTTGGTTGGTCAGAAACCCGTTTTATTTTTGCGTTACTTGCTACCGCCATACTATCGGTTAGCGGCATAGCCTTAATGTTGCAAAATTCCATCGCACCAACAGTTCCCTTCTCTTGAATGGCCTTCATTAAATTCTTTCCTAACTGGGCTTTTGTAGCTAGGGCATATTTCAGGCCTATGGCCCCATAATCGGTTTCGGCACCGCTTTGTGCCATGCCATTACCCATGCCTCTACCCATACCCATACCTCTTCCCATACCTTGGCCTCTTCCCATACCTTGGCCTCTACCCATACCTTGACCCTGGCCATGTTCTTGCTGATAATGGGCTTCGAACCATTCGGGTTTTTCTATTTCATGGTCGTAGATATATTCTGCAATCAATTTGACCTCATCCTCGTCGAATGGTTGATAGGGCATAATACCAAATCTTTCGAGGGCTCCTGGCATCTTTGACCTTTCTGCTGCAGGGGCCTTGACCCAATTGACAAAATCTTTTTGAAACTGTTCTTTGGTGGTTGCTGCGCCAATATATTGCCGCTTTATAGCGATCATTGGGGGAGCGATCCTGCTGTCTTCTGGAATTTTGGGGCTATGGCATACATAGCACTCCGTTTCCATTATCTTCTTCCCTGGATGTTCCAAAGTGGCACCATAGGTTTCAGTGGTTTTATCCGCTACGGTCGCTGTTGTATTCTTACCATCTTTACACCCGGTGACAAGCCACAAAAAGGCTACTATATAGATCACTTTCATTTTTTGGCCATTTTTCCCGTGGCACAGCTCACGAAGGATTTCGCTTTAAAAGCGATCGTATTTTTACTATCTACTGGCGGATAACCCAAATCTTTCAATTTATCCTTTACCCTTAAGGCATCATTGGATTCTTCATAGGAGAAAGACACCGTTGACGTATTTGGAAAAACCTCGACCTCTGAGATTTTTTCCATTTCCGATAATTTATTTGTAATTGTTCTGGCACAACCGCCACATTTAAGATTCTGTACAATGATTGTTGCTTTCATTTTATTCAATTTTAATTCCTAAGACTGGGTATTCTTTTTATAGATGGGTTCATTAAACACCAAACAGGTATTACCAACGCATATACCCCCCACCGAGGTCATAAACCTTTTCAAAACCCAACTCCAGTATTTTGCGTGCCGCTTTTCTACTTCTACTTCCCGATCGGCAATACACGTATACAGGTTTATTCTTATTGAGTTTTTCAAAGGATTTCTCAAAGCTTCCCTTTTGAAACCAATCGATATTGATGGCTTTACCGATATGTCCGGCCCTATATTCCCCGGGAGTCCTGACATCTACTAGCTGGACCTTTTTATTTCTGATGGCCGCTTTAAAGGCATTGCTATCCAATACTTCGAACTTTTCTGGATCAAGGGGGCTTCCGCCAAATAATAAACTTAAAAATGACATATCTTCTTTTTGTTTTATGTTGTTATCCTTCAATTGCTATTGAAACTGGGGACGTCCCGTTCAAAAACCATGTTCCCTCAGTTAGAGACGAACTAAATTTTACCTCTCGCGTTTACAACAACGAGGTCGGACAGACATATTTTGATCGCTTCACATCGGTTTTCACAATGCCGTCCATTCCTTCATCCACATCCACAAAATCTTCCCAACCCCTTTGTTTTAACATGGAGGCGGCAATCATACTTCTATAACCGCCCTGGCAATACAAAATAAAGGGCGTATGCTTAGGAAACTCAGATAGATGGGCATTTAACTCATTTAGGGGAATATTGATAGCACCAATCACATGCTCCGAATCGAATTCACTTTTTTTGCGGATATCGAACACTAAAGTTTCGTCTATTTCAAAGTCGTTGGCAAATACTGTAGGTGTAATTCGAGCTACGGTTCCATACTCCTTTTTTGCCTGCTTCCAACTTTGAAATCCTCCTTTTAGGAAACCAATGGTGTGGTCATATCCAACCCGTGATAGGCGGATTATGGCCTCTTGTTCCCTATCAGGATACGTAATCAACAAAATTTCTTGTTTTATATCAGGAATCATTTCACCCACCCATTGGGCGAAATTGCCGTTTAAACCAATATTGATGCTATTTGGCACATGTCCCTTGGCAAAATCTTCAGGATCGCGGGTGTCGAGCATTAAAGCTTCGGTTTCATTAGCAGCCACTTCAAAAGCCTGAGGCGACAAGGGCTTGCTTCCTCTTTCCATAATGGTATCCAAACTTTCGTACCCCTGTATGTTCATAAGTACGTTTTTGGGGAAATAACCTGGTGGCTTTGTTAAGCCTGTGAGCAATTCCTTAATGAATTCCTCCTTGGTCATGTCTGCCCTCAGTGCGTAATTCACTGCTTTCTGGTGTCCTAGGGTGTCGGTGGTCTCCTTACTCATCATTTTACCACACGCTGAACCAGCACCGTGATTAGGATACACGATAAGATCATCGGGCAAGGGCATGATTTTGTTCCTCAACGAATCGTACAGATGGCTGGCCAATTTTTCCTGGGTAAGGTCGGCCACCACATGTTGGGCCAAATCGGGTCGTCCCACATCACCAATAAACAACGTATCCCCAGTGATAATTCCGTGTTTCTTCCCTTTCTCATCGATGAGCAAATAGGTAGTACTCTCCATCGTATGACCGGGTGTGTGCAGAACCTTTACCTGGTAATCCCCTATTTTAAAAACTTGGCCATCTTCAGCGACCAAGGCCTCATAACCTGGTTTGGCCGTGGGTCCAAAGACAATTTGTGCTCCGGTTTTTTTCCTTAGATCCAAATGACCACTTACAAAATCGGCATGAAAGTGGGTCTCAAAGACATACTTTATCTTAGCATGGTCTTTTTTCGCCCGTTCAATATAAGGCTGAACCTCACGTAGAGGGTCGAAGATAGCTGCCTCACCTTTGCTTTCGAGATAATAAGCGGCATGGGCTAAACATCCTGTATAGATCTGTTCTATTTTCATGTCCTTTTTAATGAATCTTTATAGGATAAAAGTATAATCGTTACTTGGCCTACAAAGTAACATTGGTTACAAAGTTCGTAACAACAGGATTGACACAAACTGATAAATATCAGCCTTTATGATTTATTGTAGGTATCCTATACTGAGGTTAGGTTGCTTGCCCTATATTTTCACCAATTTTATCTGATTTCTAGTGAGCTCGATCTGCCCGAGGTTTTCGAGTTTTTTAAGCAATCTGGAAATCACGACCCTAGAGGTATGCAATTCGTAGGCAATTTGTTGGTGGGTCGTACTGATCGTCTTATCCTTGGTCACCCTTGCTTTATCCTTCAAATATTTCAAAAGGCGATCATCCATCTTTAAAAATGCAATGCTATCAATGGTTTCTAGCATTTCATTCAATCTACTGTGGTAGCTCTGCAGCACAAAATTTCGCCAACTCGTATACTTGGCCAACCATTCTTCCATTTTCTGAATGGGAATCATGATCAATTTGGCGTTCGTTTCGGCAATGGCCCTAATCTCACTTTTGGTATGTCCCATGCAGCAGGTAAGTGTCATGGCACAGGTATCCCCATTTTCTAAAAAATACAATAACAATTCATCGCCTTCATCATCTTCACGAAGTACTTTGATAACGCCCGAAATCAATAAAGGCATGGACTTTACATAATCGCCGATTTCCATCAACTTATGCGCTTCATGTATTTCCCTATATGTGCCTGTTTGATTTATTTCATTGATCAGTTCCTCCTCAAAAATATGTCCGTAATTTTCCTGTAGTTCTTTGATCATACCAATTTTGTCGTTATTTCACAGCTGTACTTTCAGCTGGCTCAAAAATACTCTTCAAAATTTAATTTAGAAATGAATATGGGGAATTCTTTTTGAAATTCCCTTATTTTTAGACCCAACAATAATTTCAAAACCAACATCCCTTAAGTTTTGAAAGATAGGCATAGCTTTTGAAAATGGTCGACTATTCAGAATTAAAATTATCCCTTGAAAAAGCCGAGTCTTTGGTACTTGACCTCTATAATATTGCTGGAAAGGCGGTGGCATTGCCCGGTGAATTGGATTTCAACTTCAAAATCATCCCGAAGCAAGGGGCATGTTATATTCTAAAAGTTTCCAGACCGGACGAAAACTTGGCCTATCTTGATTTTCAACAAAAATTACTGCAGCATATTGAGGCCCAGCATACCGACATTGTTGCCCCGAAAGTAATCATCGATATGCACGGCAATGCGATTTCCAGCTATAGTGATGAATCGGGTAATCATCGTAACATAAGGTTGCTTACCTATATTCCCGGTAGGATTTGGAGTTCGGTCAACCCACAATTGGATGCCTTGCAGACAAGCCTAGGACAACAATGTGGCAAACTCAGTACGGCCCTTTTAGGATTTGGACATCCCTTGGCCTCCCGTGATTTTGAATGGGACATTGCACAAAGCTTATGGACGAAAGACCATGTAGATCGCTTTAAGGACAATAAAAGGGAAATCCTCACGTATTTTCAAAACGCGTTCGAACATAGTTTCACAGCATATTCCCAGCTTAGAAAATCGGTAGTTCACAATGATGCCAATGACAACAATGTGCTGGTCTCGGAAACCTTGTTATCCCCCAAAGTCATTGCGACCATTGATTATGGTGATGCCATCCATACCCAAATCATCAATGATGTCGCCATTGCCTGTGCCTATGGCATAATGCACCAGAATGATCCTTTACAATCGGCCCTACCCATTCTTAAAGGGTATCATCAAAGTTTTCCCTTGACCGAGGTAGAATTGAAGTACCTGTACGTTGCCATAGCCATGCGTTTGGTTATTTCGGTGACCAAATCGATGTTGAACAAGCTAAAGGAACCCGATAATGACTATCTGTTGATCAGTGAAAGACCAGCTTGGGAATTACTTGAAAAATGGCGGAAACTAAGCCCGCATTTTGCCGAGTATAGCTTTCGTAATAGCTGTGGATATACTGCCCATCCCAAGGAACATAAGTTCAAGGAATGGGCCGCAAAAAACAATGTTAGCCTTTCTGGATTGTTCCCTACAATGCGGACCAATGAAATCTACCCTTTGGATTTAAGTGTTTCGAGTACATGGATCGGGCATCAAAGCGAATTCAATGACCTCGATTTGTTTCAATTTAAGATCGGCCAACTTCAAAAAGCAAATCCATCAAAAATCATTGCGGGAGGATATTTGGAACCGAGACCGCTATATACGTCATCAGCCTATGATAAAATTGGGAATCATGGAAGGGAAAGCCGTACGGTGCACTTAGGTATTGATTATTGGCTCCCACATAATACGCCTGTACATGCCCTTTTTGATGGTGAGGTAATGATCGCGACCAATGATGCAGGTGAAAAGGAATATGGGGGATTGGTGGTTTTAAAACATACGTTCAACGACTTGGTTTTCTATACGCTGTATGGTCATTTATCGGTGGCCAGCGCCACGGCGCATGCTATCGGGGACAAATTAAAAGCCGGTGAACAAATCGGTGTATTAGGCAATTATCCGGAGAACGGGAATTGGGCGCCACACCTTCATTTTCAGATACTATTGTCTTTACTCGATTACACCAAAGATTTTCCCGGGGTTGCCTATCAAGCCCAAATAGAGGTCTGGAAAAGCATTTGCCCGGATCCAAATCTGCTATTCAGATCGAAGGTATTTAATTCTATTTCGAAGCCCGCGAACGATGAATTGATCGTATTTCGAAAGAAGCACCTCGGTAAGAGCATGAGCTTACAATATAAAGTCCCACTAAAAATGGTACGTGGTAACGGCCCCTATTTGATCGACCAATTCGGTCGACGCTATTTGGATACCGTGAACAATGTAGCCCATGTTGGCCACGAGCACCCTAGGGTGGTTATGGCCGGACAACAACAAATGGCCTTGTTGAATACCAATTCACGCTATTTGCATGAAAACATCAATGCATTGGCACAGGAATTATTGGAAACATTGCCGAAAGCATTGAGCGTATTGCATTTTGTCAATTCTGGCAGTGAGGCGAATGAATTGGCGATTCGTATGGCAAAGGCCGCTACGGGAGAACGGGATATTATCGCTTCGGAGGTGGGTTATCATGGCAACACCAACATGTGTATTGACATCAGTTCCTATAAGTTTGATGGCAAAGGTGGACAAGGTGCTCCTGAACATACACACATTTTTCCCTTACCTGATGCATTTCGCGGCAAATACCTGGGGAAAGATACGGGACTTTTATATGCTGGGGAAGTACAAAAACAAATTGAAAAAGTGCATAAAAAAGGGCGTGGTGTCGGAGCACTGATCGTGGAGCCCATTATCAGCTGTGGGGGGCAGATCGAACTTCCCAACGGATTTTTAAAACAGGCGTATCGGTATATTCGAAACGCAGGGGGTTTGTGCATTTCAGACGAGGTTCAGGTCGGTTGTGGTAGAATGGGCAAAACCTTTTGGGGTTTTCAATTGCACGATGTACTCCCCGATATCATTACCATAGGTAAGCCTTTGGGCAACGGGCATCCGTTGGCAGCCGTGGCATGTACCCAAGAGGTGGCCGAAAAATTTGCCAATGGCATGGAGTACTTCAATACCTTTGGGGGCAATCCTGTTTCGTGTGCCATTGGTACCGTAGTGCTACGGGTGGTCAAGGAAGAAGGCCTTCAAAATAATGCTTTGGAGGTGGGAGATTATCTTAAATCCGAATTGAACGGATTGGCCACTAAATTCCCGATACTGGGCGATATACGTGGGCAAGGCCTCTTTTTAGGAATTGAACTGGTAGATGCTGCTTTAAAACCCTTGGCGGCACAAACCGATTATCTGGCGAATCGAATGAAAGAGTATGGCATCTTAATGAGCACCGATGGCCCTGACCACAATGTCCTGAAAATAAAACCGCCTTTGGTTTTCACAAAAGAGAACGCAAAAGAAGTGTTATATTATCTAGAAAGGATTCTTGAAGAGGATTTTATGAAGCTCTGAAAAAAACATATGAAAAAAGTCCTGAGTCTCCTTGCGCTAATTTTGGTCGTGGTCAATTGCAAAAACAAACCATTCCCTGAGGTTGCCAAACAAGAAAACCATTATAACCATCAAATCTTCGAGAAAAACAAACTTCCCCCACGCGCCACGTATTTTGGACTTGAATCGTTTAAAAAAGAAAAGAAGGAAGATTCCAGACGATTTTCAAGCCTTAACGGCACATGGAAATTCCATTTTGTCAAAGACCCTAAAAAGAGACCTGCTACCTTTCAAAATATTGATTATGATGATGCTGATTGGGATCTTATCCCGGTTCCTGCCAATTGGGAGGTTGAAGGTTATGATTATCCCATCTATCTCGATGAACGCTATCCTTTTGACACCCAATGGCCCCAAGTACCGACCGATTATAACCCTGTGGGCACCTATCGTAAAGAAATCATCCTAGACGACGATTTTTTATCAGAGGAGGTCATCCTGCATTTTGCAGGAGCCAAATCGGCCTTCTATCTCTATGTAAACGGACACTATGTGGGCTATTCCCAAGGCAGTAAGACTCCGGCCGAGTTCAACATAAGTAGGTATCTAAAAACAGGCAAGAACCTGATTGCCCTGCAAATGTTCCGTTGGAGTGATGCCAGTTATCTTGAAAGTCAGGATATGTTGCGTATGAGCGGTATTGAACGTGATGTATACCTATACACCCAGCCCCAAGTACATATTTCGGATTACGAGGCGTACACCAATTTGGACGATTCCTATACCCATGGTATTTTCAAAGGAACCATTTACGTAAACAACCCGACAGATGATGTCATTACCCGTACGATCACGTTGGAACTTTTGGACGGGGAGAGATCCATTTTTACCGCTGAACAAACCGTAGAATTGTCAAAGGATACAGTCTACCCCGTGGTTTTCGAAAACCATTTAAAAAAAGTGAAACAATGGTCGGCGGAAAAACCGAATTTATATGGACTTCAAATTTCGTTGGAAGACAAGCATAACCCCAAAAACAATCAATATCTAAAACAGAACATCGGATTCAAAAGGGTCGAGATTAAAGATAGCCAAGTACTTATCAATGGAAAGGCCGTTTACATCAAGGGTGTTAACAGACATGAAACCGATCCCTTTACCGGACATGTGGTATCTAAGGAATCCATGCTGAATGATATCAGGTTAATGAAGCAGAACAACATCAATGCCGTCCGAAGCTCACACTACCCCAATGACCCCTATTGGTTGGAACTTTGTGACACCTATGGTCTTTATGTCGTTGATGAAGCGAATATTGAAAGTCACCCCTTGGCGATTGATGAAAAAACCCAGATCGGCAATGAGATGAGTTGGTATCAAGCACATTTATCACGTACCCAACGAATGTACTATCGGGATCGCAACCATCCCAGCATCTATTCATGGTCTTTGGGTAATGAAGCCGGAGAAGGTAAAATCTTCGAATCGACCTATCAATGGTTAAAAGGAATGGACAATAACAGAATAGTTCAATATGAACCTGCTGGCAAAGAAGCCTATACCGACCTATATTGCCCGATGTATCCCAAACCGGAAGCCCTTGTTGCACATGGAAAATCAGATTCCGAAAAACCTTCCATTATGATAGAGTATGCCCATGCCATGGGAAATTCTGTGGGAAACCTACAGGATTATTGGGATATCCTCGAAAAATACCCCAAACTGCAAGGTGGCTTTATATGGGATTGGGTAGACCAAAGTTTGGAATATAAGAATGAGGACGGATTGCCGTACCTGGCCTACGGACAGGATTTTCATCCTGATCTGCCTACCGATGGCAACTTCCTCAACAATGGTCTTGTGGATCCATATCGCAATGCACATCCGCACTTATCCGAAGTAAAAAAAGTATATGAGCCCGTTCAGTTCCAATATGTTTTGAATGGCGTGATCATCGTGGAAAACAAAAATTTCTTCACCAATCTCACTGATAAGGAAATTAAGATTGCCGTATTGAGGAATGGCATTTCCTACATACAACAAACAGACTCCGATTTATATGTACGCCCACAACAGTCTGTATTCGAATATTTTGACAAAATTCCGACCACCTACGAACCAGGGTATGAATATATTTTGGAAGTAAGCTTGCTACAAAAGGTGGCTACCGACCTGATTCCTAAAGGACACGAAGTGGCCTGGGACCAATTCATTCTCAATACAGACGTTCAAAAAATAGCCGAACCCATACAAGAAGGTGACCCGTTGCAAATAAAAATAGGGGCCGCGGGCATTGAAATTCAAAATGACACTGTTCGTCTAGAACTACATGCCAAAAGCGGGGAAATTATGGCATGGACATATAAAGGGGGCTTAATAACCGACCAGCCCATTCGCCCCAATTTTTGGCGACCCCCAACGGATAATGATTTGGGCAATGGCATGGATAAATGGGCCAGGATATGGCAGCAAGCCACCTACCAATACCAAGCTTCCTTAGTTGGCAAACCTAGGCTTTCAGGGGACAAGGTTACCTATAAAGTGGCCTATGTTACTCCGGGTGGAGAGGCAAATGTAGCAGTGGTCTACACCGTGCATCCAAACGGGCAATTATCGCTGGATTACGAATTTCAAGCCACTAGGGATTCCCTACCGAATATCCCCCGATTGGGCATGTACCTCACCCTAAACGATAATTTCAAGGAAGTTACATGGTATGGCAAGGGTCCTCAGGAGAGTTATTGGGACAGAAAAACCGGGGCTAAGACCGGCTTGTATCATGGTATGATCAAGGATCAATTCCACCGATATGCCAGACCACAGGAAACAGGAAATAAAACCGATGTACGATGGATGGAAGTTTCGTCAAACGAAATGGTGCTCACCGCCTCATCCGATCAACTTTTCAATGCCAGTGTATGGCCCTTTGCCATGACCGAAATCGATTTCAATAGTGAAGAGGCAAGTTTGTCAGCTTCTGGGTTGGTGCCCGTTACCAAAAAACATGGTGCCGAAATAAAACTTGGCAAAACGGTACAATGGAATATTGACATGCAACAAATGGGCGTAGGTGGCGATACTTCCTGGGGAAGACTTGTTCATGATGAATATACCATTCCACCTAAACAGTACAGGTATACCTTCGACATTGTGCCCGCTCTTCGCACTCAGTAAGGCCCTTTCGAATCATTGAACCAATCATTGACCAAGCTTTGTGCATTTTGATTCCCATCTTTATGATCAAATTCATTTTTGGACAAATTAAGTATATAATCCTTTCCCCATTCTTTATGATTTTTGGCTACTTGGGCAATAGCATCGCAAATAAAATCAATTTCGGCATTGGTCATCGTGGGGTGTATTGACATTCGCACCCATCCTGGTCTTTCCACCAAAGAACCTTCCAGTATCTTTTGTTCTATCTCTTTCGAAGTCAACTGGTCGACATGCAATAAATAATGTCCATAGGTACCGGCACATGAGCACCCCCCTCGGGTTTGAATCCCAAAGCGATCATTCAATAAGCTAACGATCAGATTAAAATGGGCGTCTTGAATATAGAATGAGAAAACGCCCAACCTATGCGTATGGGTACTCGCGAGTATATGCAGCTTTTCTATTTTGGTAAGTCGTTCAAAAATACGCTGGTTCATTTCCAGCTCCCGTCTTTGTATATTATCAACCCCCATCTGTTCTTTGAGCTGTATAGCCAAAGCGGTTCGAATAGCCTGCATAAAACCAGGGGTGCCACCGTCCTCCCGCGTTTCTATATCATCGATATAATCATGATCACCCCAAGGATTGGTGTAGGTAACGGTACCGCCACCGGGATTGTCTGGAATTAGGTTTTTGTATAATTTCTTATTAAAAATAAGGACCCCACTGGCTCCTGGCCCGCCCAAGAACTTATGGGGCGAAAAGAAGATGGCATCCAAATATTCTTCCTCATTTTCAGGATGCATATCAATATTCACATAGGGTGCTGAACACGCAAAATCAACAAAACACAAGCCATTATTGGCATGGATTATTTTTGCAATTCTATGATAATCGGTTTGAATACCCGTGACATTCGAGCAAGCCGTGATAGAAGCGATCTTTATCGGATGCTCTTGATACTTCCTCAATAGTTTCCCGAAACTTTCAAAACAGATCAATCCATGCGCATCAAAGGGAATAACCTCAACATGGGCAATGGTTTCCAACCAGGAGGTTTGGTTGGAGTGATGTTCCATATGGGATATAAAGACAATGGGGCGTAACCCTTCCGGTATCTCGGTATGTTTTCGTAGGTTTTCCGATACCTTAAGCCCCAGAATACGCTGAAATTTATTCACAGCACCCGTCATTCCCGTGCCTACGGTAATTAGCACATCATCGCTATTGGCGTTAACATGCTCTTTTATCGTTTTTCGGGCGCGATGGTAGCCCATGGTCATGACCGAACCTGTAAAGGAGGTTTCGGTATGGGTGTTGGCCACAAAAGGACCTATGATGCCCGTCAGTTTTTCCTCTATGGGACCATATAACCTTCCACTGGCCGTCCAATCCGCATAGAGTATTCTTTTTTGTCCATAGGGGGAGGTATATGTTTGGTCCTGACCGACAATATGCTTTGCAAACTGCTGGAAGTAGTCTTCCAATCCTGTATCCTTTAGCTTTGATTTTGTCACTTCCATACTACAAATTTAAGGTCTTTATATGAAAGCCCATAATGGGCATGGAACAAAATGGGCACTACCCAGCGACATAATCCATATGACTCTTAAAGGTATCTTGAAACACATAATACTTTGATTATTGCTTGAAATGTAAAACCAAAAATAACCAACCCCTTTTCAAACATTAAAAAATTTGAATCCACACCTACCTTATCCCGCAAAGAGGTGGTTTCAATAACGAACCTTTACTATAAAAAACATGATTTCAGTAGGCCGATTTCGGCTAAAATCCATCCTTCAATTTTAGGTCCAAAATCATTATGTAACAAATGTTACATAATAAAAGCGATGATTGCCATACATTGATTGAACCAAATAAACAGATAAAACATGAAAAAAGATTTTGAAACAAAAGTTATAGGGTGGGCATTTATCATTGCAGCCATCCTTTTATGGGGAGGATGGTTTTTTTCCCCACATCATTTAGGCGAGTACTTGGTTGCCTCTGATTTCGAGGCGGTCAACCAAAATTTATGGACCTGGATCTGGTTATACCGCATACATATTTTTGGATGGGTAATCATGGGGATTGCCATGTTCGCATTAACATCGATCGCAACAAAGAAACCCTATCGTGTTCTAATTTATCCTGGAACGGGAATGGTCATCGTCGGCACTTTTACCTTGGCCATCGCCGCAGCTTTTTACTATACGTTCGGCGCTTGGGGCGTTGGAAAAACGGTAGGTAAATCCCCTGAGGAAGTACAGGGGATTATGGATGGATTACAGTTTATCAACCATTATGTCACTTGTTTTGTGCGGTTTGGTCGCGTATTTTCAGGGGTCGGCCTGGTTATCTTGGGGGCAGCTTTTGTAAAATGGAACATTGTAAGCAAAGCACTTGGCTGGCTCACCATTGTTATGGGTATCGTAACTATGGGAATCATAATGGGAATCCCTGATCATTTTGAAATATATCAACCCATGTTCCACGTTAAAGTGGTTTGGCTTGTATTAATGGGCTCGACGTTGTTGACCAAAGGCATTAATCTACCTGATGTTGAGGATAAGGCATAGTGTATGCCATTATTATAGAAACGTAAAGTCCCGAGTAATATTCGGGACTTTTTCATTTTAAGTGGTATAGGAATCGCTCGGTTCTAAACAAATAATAAAACCACGGTCAAAACGATGCCCCCTACGGTAAAATAGAGTCCTTTTTTAAAGACCGAAGTAGTAGGCTTGAACATCCAGAACGCCGAAACAGCAAAGAACAATAAGGCAACCCCAAAGAAAATCCCTAACCAAAAAAGGGGATGGCCCGAATGCATCTTATGAATCTTGTTCATATTCTCGAGCAGAACGGGGAGCTGTTTTACGGTATAGTCGGCAACGCCTGTTTTCTTATTGTAGGTACCTCCCTGAAAATATAGTATACCTCCTTCTTCCTTATCGACATTAAAACGGCCCATTCCCAATGCCTTACCCAAGTTCTCAGCACTGATATCGATCTCCAGGGTTTTGTTGACCTGTATTTCGTTCTTTAAGTAATCGGTATTTCTAAAGGTCAATACAATGCCACTGATGGCATAGACAATCATGATGCCGGCTAAAAAAAAGCCCAAATACCTATGAACGACCCTAAATAATTTTTCAGATTTTCTTCCCATTATTGTTTGTTTGATTTCCTGCCTAAATTAAAAGAATAGAAAAACAGCCCTTAACTTTATCGATATCCCGCTGTATCGATATTCATCAATACCCTTAAGACTTCTTAAAATTTAAAAGGTTTAACCAACAACGATATTTTCATGGTGAAGATTAACGTGTACGCTGACAACCATGAACGCAAAAGATACCACTCCCTTAAAAAAATAAGGATATAACCCTACTACATACAATGGTTAGCCTTGGGGACATAGTACATCAATGAATAAGTTCTTAAACTCACAAACGTCCTCGCATTATGAATACCGACCTTTCCGATGCTAGAAAAATAGTACCCTACCGCCTTCCTATAAGCCTTGGAAAAAGGTATTGTATCAATGAATCAGCCTATTCTTAACCTTATATCATTTATTGGGTTCTTCCCCATTTTTCTTTGGAAAAGCCAAGCTATCAGCAGGATAGGTTTGCTTTAAATAGTCCATTTGATCTTTCGCCCAATCCACGATCATTTTTCGTTGTGCTTCAGTAAGCTTCGCCTCAGCATGCAACCCAAAATAGGTATAGGAGGGCAATGGCATTTCCATTTCCTCGACCATTTCCACCGTTTCCTCCAACTTATGGTTTTGTACAAAAAGTGGCAATTTGGTGAATTCAGAAAAATTAAGATGTTTCTTTCCATCTACCACATGGTCATTAAGCCACCATGCAACCGGTTGCACATTGGCATACCAAGGATATTCCGTTTTATTCGAATGGCAATCATTACAAGAAACCTGCAACAAATGGTTGACATCACCCGGCACCTCGTACTTGGTAGAAATATCGTACATAAGATCATTCGATTCATTTTTTTCGGGGTGGATGAACTGTATGATGATAAGTACAATTCCTAATCCGATCAAGATTTTTTTCAACATGATATAATTGATTTGTTAAACGTTATTTTTTTTATTAAATATTAAAATTAAGGATTCCGGTTGGTTCGTGCCTACTTATAATTCTTTACACGTTCATCAGAGATAACTCCTTTCCAGTTCAATCCATACGCAAAATCATAACTGTTCCCGTCGGAATCAACATAAACAGTCATATCCCTAGGAACATCCTCAAATTGGGTCTCCACAGTCTTCATATCTGCAGGCATCTGAAATGGCAACAAGGCTGAAGGTTCTGCCTTTCCTGAAATAAGTTCCATCAAAGCTTGGTCTTGCACGCCCATATGAATCAAAATTGCACTTGCCCCCTTTTCAATTTCCGAAAAAACCATGGGTTTGGAAACATGAACAACAACGATTACGGGTTTATTTCCCATTTTAGCTTTCGTTTCATTGACCAAAGCCATATCCGTCGTATTGTTGGTCTTTACCGTTTTTCCTTTGTAGGAACGATTGATGAAATCCTCTAATGGACTACCCCCGGCCAAGCTGGTTTCCCGAGCATCAGTAGCCGTGTAGGCCTTATATTGAAGACTAATCGGCACATAGCCATTGCCCCCTTTATCAAAATCAGACCTATCATAACCCACTCCCCCATTCGGACTATTTATGCCGACCAAGGCAAAATCGGCATCCTGAGAGTTCTCGACTACCTCATAATACTTTGAAACAACCTCTAAATTAAATGGGGATTCCGATCTTCCAGGAGTAACTATGCCCCACCAATTGGTACTGGG
>NZ_JBATHS010000234.1:0-22391 GCF_049667165.1 Maribacter sp. | reverse complement strand
TGGGGATACAGAATGTCATGGCACTCCGAGGGGATGCACGAAGCGAACAAAAGTATTTTGAGCCCACAGAAGGAGGGCATTCCTATGCCGTAGACTTGGTTCATCAGATAAAAGACCTGAATCACGGCAAGTACCTTCATGAGGTTATCGAAACAGCCGATTGTGCGGATTTCTGTATTGGTGTTGCTGGATATCCGGAAAAACATTTGGAGGCACCCTCTTTACAATCCGATCTGAAACGTCTAAAGGAAAAGGTAGATGCCGGGGCTGATTATGTGGTAACACAAATGTTCTTCGATAACAAGAAGTTCTTTCAATTTGTCGAGGCCGCACGGAATATGGGGATTACAGTTCCTATTATTCCAGGCATAAAACCCATTGCTGTAAAGCGGCATTTGCAATTATTGCCCCAAGTCTTCAGAATAGATCTTCCCCAGGATTTGATTGATGCCGTAGATGGTTGTTCGGACAATAAGGCCGTACGTCAGGTAGGTATCGAATGGGCCATTGCACAGTCAAAAGAATTGAAAGCCGCTGGGGTTCCGGTGTTGCATTACTATTCTATGGGCAAATCAGACAATATCCAGACTATTGCAAAAGGGGTGTTTTAATCCCAGTGAAATGAGTAAATGGCCTTTCAAAGTAAGAGGTGTAAAACAATTATATTAACTTCGCACCGTGCATAAAGCACCGTCAATTTACTTTTGCACTTCATGAGCCCAAGGTTACTTCCCTTTTTTATTTTGGTATTCGCCATTGGTGTCGCACAGGACCAAAAAGGGGAATTGCAAAAACATACGATTGACATAAATCAATATTATGGCTCTGTTCTACTTCATAATACCGATATATCCCATCTTATTTCCGATCATCCGGCTGGGTTGATCTTTAGCTATAATCGAAAAACATATGGGGATGAGGAATGGCAGCACGCGTTCAACTATCCAGATATCGGTGGGTCGTTTATTTATCAGAACATGAACAATTCCACCTTAGGCCATAATTTTGGATTGTATGCCCATTACAATTTCTATTTTTTCAAAAGGGTGATGCAGTTTAGGATAGGGCAGGGCATTGCCTACAATACAAATCCGTATGATAAATTCGAGAATTTCAGGAACAATGCCTACGGATCCCATTTTATGAGTTCAACCTATCTAATGTTGAATTACCATAAGGAGAATATCTTTAAGGGGTTGGGTTTCAAAGCTGGCATTTCGCTCATTCATTATTCAAATGCCAATGTGAAGGCGCCCAATACATCGACCAATACATTTGCCTTGAACGCTGGTCTGATTTATGATCTGGATGGTGGGCGTGAGATTGGGTATTTGGCACCTATGGAAAAAGAAAAAATAACGGAACCCATTAAATACAACATGGTCTTTCGGGCAGGATTGAATGAGAGCGATGTTATTGATATGGGACAACATCCCTTTTATATCGTTTCTGCCTATGCCGATAAACGCTTGGGAAATAGGAGCGCTATTCAATTGGGGGCCGATGTTTATTTTTCCCGGTTTTTAAAGGAATTGATTAAATTTCAGTCGATTTCGTTCCCAGAGAATGGGGTTTCTGCCGATGACGACTACAAACGTGTCGGGGTGTTTTTGGGTCATGAACTGTTTATAAATAACATGTCGGTAATTTCCCAGTTGGGATACTATGTGTATTATCCTTTTGATTTTGAGGGACGAATGTACAATAGGGTCGGATTGAAACGATATTTTGGTAATCGGGTATTTGGTGCCATAACCCTCAAATCCCATGGGGCCAAGGCTGAAGCTGTTGAATTTGGAATAGGGGTGAGATTATGAAAATCAAGCGATTGCATATGGGAATTGTATTTATACAGGGTAAGAATGGTTCGTTGACCATTGTCAAGGGAATCCTGTTCGTGATCTGGGTTTATCTAAATTCCTGCAACAACGAGAATGCCCCGGATTGCTTTCAGGATGCCGGGGAAATTACACGCACGGAAATTGATTTGGCCGATTTCTCAAGGATTACGGTTTTTGAGAAAATTAGCCTGATAATAAAACAGGGCGAAACCCAAAAGGTTGAGATTGAAACAGGGGAATATCTTTTCAAGGATATCGTTGCGGAAGTTAAGGATGATCGCCTGATCGTACGCAATGGCAATGGTTGTAATTTCTTTAGGGAGTATGGGTTGACTAAGGTGTACATAACATCACCTAACATCAAAGAAATAAGAAGCAGTACAGGTCAACCTATTATAAGTGACGGACCCCTAGGGTATACCTCCTTGTTTTTGTTCTCGGAAAGTTTTACCGACCCCGAGGCGGAGACCACAGATGGGGAATTTGATCTGGAATTGGAAACAGGGAGTGTTTCCGTAGTGGTCAATGGGATTGCCTATTTTAAATTAAAGGGAAATACCGATAATCTAAATATCAATATTGCAGCCGGAGATTCGAGGATAGATGCAGAAAGCCTATTGGCCAATTCGGTAAGTCTAAACCATAGAGGTACCAATGACATTCAAATTAATCCACAACAATCGCTTACCGGAGTAATCCGTGGTACAGGGGATGTCATCAGTTATAATCAACCTCCAATAGTTGAAATTGAGGAATTGTATACGGGGAAACTTGTTTTTAAGGATTGATAGTAAATAAAGGTGCAATTGTGCGTGATCATTGATAGTGTATAAAATTGAAATCCATCCTAACATACCTGAATAACCTTTTTGCCGGTAAAGGCTTCGAGCAGGAGAATATCCAGCTCAAAGGCTTAGCCAATGTCGATCGTATATTATATTCCCTAATTGAAGGCAAAAAGATTCCTGGAGCAGCCATTACGGTACTTAAAGAAGATAAGGTCTTTTTTCAAAAAGGCTATGGATATGCCGATTTGGAAGCCGAAATTAAAGTCGACCCTAAAAGCACAATTTTTAGAATCGCCAGTATATCAAAGAATATTGCCGCAACGGCCTTGGCCCACATGGTCAAGGATAGGCTCATAGATCTTGATACATCGTTTTATCGTTACGTCCCCTATTTCCCCAAGAAAACGCATGATTTTACCATTCGGCAATTGGCCAGTCACACTGCTGGTATAAGGGGCTATAAAGGAAAGGAATATGGTTTGAACAAGCCGTATTCCATAAAGGATAGCCTACAGGTCTTCAAGGATGACCCCTTGCTTTTTGAGCCTGGCACGGAGTATCATTACAATAGTTACGATTGGGTCTTGATTTCCCTGGCGATGCAGGAAGCTAGTGGAATTCCCTTTGAGGAATATGTACAGGAGAAAGTGTTAACCCCATTGGATTTACAAAACACCTTTCCGGAAAATGTCAGGTCGAGCGCACCTTCCCTTCCGGTAGGCAGGGTCGGGACCTTTGAAAAGGATGATCATGAGCTTGCCACTTTTTATACAAAGAATAAATTGGGTTTTCGAAAGGCCATTCCTGTCAATAACCGGTATAAATTGGCGGGGGGCGGCTATGTCTCCACTTCCGGGGACATTGCCAAATTCGGCCAGGCTTATTTGAAGAAGGAGATTCTCGATGATGACGTTATTTCCCAATTCATTACTTCCGTAAAGTTAAAAGGCAAGGCGACCTTTTACGGTTTGGGTTGGCAAGTGAGTCAAGATAAGGCGGGCAGGTCTTATTTCGGACATATTGGCAATGGCGTTGGCGGGTATTCAAACCTCTTTGTTTATCCTGAAAAACGAATGGTATTTTCCATTTTAATCAATTGTACGAACCCAGGGGTTCAGGAAGAATTGGACATGGTGGTTGATATATTCCATAATAATTCGCAGTAAATGGTTGGTTTTTAATAGAATCATGCAATGAAAATTATTTTACTCTAAAAAAACGAAAAAAGATAGGTTTAAAATTTGATTTTTGAATATAATAATTACCTT
Source organism: Maribacter sp. (assembly GCF_049667165.1). Lineage (GTDB taxonomy): Bacteria > Bacteroidota > Bacteroidia > Flavobacteriales > Flavobacteriaceae > Maribacter_A. The sequence goes on along the minus strand of NZ_JBATHS010000234.1, from coordinate 18,494 downwards.
AGCCAAGATTTTAGCATATAATGAGAAAGCAGTATTTCTATAACGGTTTTTATTTTTTCTTCTTTTTTAAGAGAGAAACGGGGCGGTTATGATGTATTGCAAATAAAAATATAACATTGAGTCCCGTGAAAAACGGGACTTTTTTTGTTCAAAAAATATCGGTTGGCAACAACCTCAAACAGTATCATGGGATTAAGGATAGCTATACAGGGCATCAGGGGATCGAATCATCACCAAGTGGCCCGTGAATATTTTAGTGATGAGGTAGATCTTGTGGAGTGCATGTCATTTCATAACTTGGTCGATTGCCTGGTCGATGGTAAGGCGGATAAAGGCATAATGGCCATTGAGAATTCGATTGCTGGCTCAATAATTCCTAATTATGCGTTGATCTATGACAAGAACTTACACATTATCGGAGAGCATTATTTGAACATACATCATCATCTTATGGCGCTTGGTGAACAGTCGATAGATGATATTTTTGAAGTGCGTTCGCATCCAATGGCATTGCTTCAATGCAGGGAGTTTCTAAAGACCAAGCCCCATATTAAAATGGTGGAGGATGTCGATACGGCAGAGACGGCCAAGCAAATACATGACAAACAATTGATGGGTATTGCGGCAATAGCTCCAAAAGTTGCGGCCGATTTATACGATTTGGAGATCATTGCATCTGACATACAAACCATAAAAAACAATGAGACCCGTTTTATTATTGTTAAGACCATAAACAAGGAATTGCCCAAAAGTGAGATCAATAAGGCCTCTTTGCGCTTTGTAACCGATCATAAAAGGGGAAGTCTGGCTACGGTGTTGAACGTGATGAGTGATTGTAATTTGAATTTGACCAAGATACAATCATTGCCGATTATAGAAACACCATGGAAATATGCCTTCTTCGTTGATGTTACATTCGATGAATATGATAATTTTGCCAAGGCCAAATCACTGTTGGATATTATGTCAGACGATTTTAGGGTTTTGGGGGAATATAAAAATGCGAGATTATGATTCGTACGGCGGATAGATTGAATACAGTGGAAGAGTACTACTTCTCAAAAAAGTTAAGAGAGGTGCGTGGCCTTATTGCTGAGGGTAAACCCATTATCAACATGGGGATAGGTAGTCCTGATCTGGCACCCTCCGAGGAGGTTGTCAGTGCTATTAAGGATTCTATGAATGAGGATGGGGCACATCAATACCAGAGTTACCAAGGGTTGCCCGATCTACGTGACGCCATCGCCGATTTTTATAAAGCAAAATTCGGGGTAGTGGTCGATCCCAACTCACAGATTTTACCGCTCATGGGTTCTAAGGAGGGCATCATGCATATAAGTATGGCCTTCTTGAATGTTGGTGATGGGGTTTTGATACCCAACCCCGGCTATCCTACCTACACATCAGTCACGAAATTAGTGGGTGCGACGCCAATTCTTTATGACCTTCATGAAGAAAGTGGTTGGTTTCCCGATTTGGAGGCTTTGCAACAACAAGATCTTTCTAAGGTGAAATTGATGTGGATCAGTTATCCCCATATGCCTACAGGGGCAATGGCCGATCAACGGCAATTGTCCAGCTTGGTGGAATTCGCAACAAAAAATAACATTCTATTAGTGAATGACAATCCCTATAGTTTTGTACTTAGTAATGGTCCTTTGAGTATTTTAGGCATCCCGGGAGCAAAGGAAGTCGCCTTGGAACTGAATTCGTTGAGCAAGACCTTTAATATGGCTGGATGGCGTGTGGGTATGGTCTTGGGAAATGCCGCACATATCGATGCTATTTTAAAGGTGAAGAGCAATATGGACTCTGGTATGTTCTACGGAATTCAAAAGGGGGCCATTGCGGCCTTAAAAAGTGGAGAGGAATGGTTCAGTTCCTTGGATCAGGTATACCAAAGTCGAAGGGAATTGATGTTTGCCATAGCGGACAAATTGAATTGCACCTATGATAAGAACGCCGTTGGGATGTTTGTTTGGGCGAAATTGCCTAAAAATTCCCTATCGGCTGAGGATTTTATTGATAAGGTACTCCATGAAAAGAATATCTTTATAGCCCCCGGCACCATTTTTGGAAGTAATGGTGAAGGTTATATTCGATTCTCACTATGTGTCAAAGAAGGAAAAATCAGGGAGGCATTGAACAGGTTTTAAATGGCTATGGAACAACCCATATCAATACACGCAGTGTTTGCAAGGTCTGCGAAAATGATAAAGGTATTGCTTGAATAAAGAAACGAATAATCTAGAATATCTAGCGTCCAGACCCTAGATTCCATCAATAGTAAAAATGAATGTATTTGTAATTGGTATTGGCTTGATTGGAGGTTCTATGGCCAAGGATATAAAACGGTTGAATCCCAATGCCACGATATTTGGCATAGATAATAATCCGGCGCATTTAGAGGAGGCATTGGCCTTGAATTTGATAGACAATACGTCAAATTATGATCATCTTGATTCAGCCGATGTCGTAATTGTGAGTATTCCGGTCAATGCTATGTTGAACGAGCTTCCATCGATATTGGATCGTGTTAATGAGGATTGTGTGGTCTTGGATGCTGGTTCAACCAAGGCGACCTTATGCAAAAGGTTGGACGATCACCCAAAACGAAGAAATTTTTTAGCGTGCCACCCGATTTCAGGAACTGAGTTTTCAGGGCCCTCTGCGGCCGTAGATGGTTTGTTTCAAGGCAAGACCCTTATCATCTGTGAAGTTGAAAAAACAGCTTTTAAGCTTCAGGAAAAAGCCTTGGAACTTTATCAGCAATTGGGTATGCGAATCAGGTATATGAATCCCGAGGCCCACGATAAGCACATTGCCTATGTTTCCCATTTATCACATATAAGTTCATTTATGTTAGGGAAGACGGTTATTGAGAAGGAAAAAAATGAACGCGATATCTTTGACATGGCCGGTAGTGGGTTTGAAAGTACGGTGCGCTTGGCCAAGAGCTCCCCAGCAATGTGGACACCCATCTTTGAGCAAAATAAGGAAAATGTTGTTGAGACGTTGAATGAGTATATTCAAAATCTTGAGGCGTTTAGACATCTATTGCTGCAAGATGATTATGATGGCATTTATAATGAAATGAACAATACGAATAAAATTAAGGAAATATTAAAAGGAATACCTTTGAACAAATAAGAGGAACTAAAATGGAGAATTCAAAACAAATGAGAACATGGTTGGATGATTTGGGATTAGAACATCCGTTGGTAATTGCAGGACCATGTAGTGCTGAAACCGAAGAGCAGGTCTTGAAAATCGCACATGAGCTGAAAGATACCGATGTCAACTATTACCGGGCAGGAATTTGGAAACCAAGAACACGGCCAGGTAACTTTGAGGGCGTTGGGGCATTAGGCCTTAAATGGCTACAGAAAGTAAAGGCAGAAACAGGTTTGAAGACCGCTACCGAAGTGGCGAACAAAGCCCATGTGGAATTGGCATTGGAACATGACATCGACTTGTTGTGGGTTGGTGCCCGCTCTACTGTGAGTCCTTTTATCGTTCAGGAAATTGCGGATGCCTTGGCAGGAACTGACAAAATCGTATTGATCAAAAACCCTGTAAATCCGGATTTATCGCTATGGTTGGGGGCCGTAGAAAGATTATACAGTTCAAACATCAAAAATTTAGGAGTCATCCATCGTGGTTTTTCGACCTATGAGAAAACCAAGTACAGAAATATTCCCGAATGGCAGTTGGCGATTGAATTGCAGACAAAATTCCCTGATTTGCCATTGATCAATGACCCATCACACATAACCGGTAATAGGGATATGATCTTTGATGTATCACAAACGGCCTTGGATCTCAATTTCGATGGCCTCATGATAGAGACCCATTTTGATCCGGATAATGCATGGAGTGATGCTGCACAGCAAGTAACCCCAAAAAACTTGGTGCAGATCATGAAAGATCTGCGTATTAGAAAGGAAACCAATGAAGAGGCAGAATTCAAAAGTAAACTGAGTAACCTTAGAACTCAAATTGATATCATAGATAATCAATTGATCGATATACTTGGTAAGCGAATGAAAATCGCCGATGGAATCGGCTCCCTAAAGAAACAAAAGAATGTTGCCATATTGCAAAGTACAAGGTGGAATTCCATTCTTGGCAGTATGATTCTTGAAGGGGAGTCAAAAGGATTAAGTGAGGAGTTTATACTTAGAATGTTCAAGGCGATTCATCAAGAGTCGATCAACCATCAAGAGAAAGTAATGCAAGGTTAAAAAAAAGTCCCGAAATATATATCGGGACTTTTTTTTTGAAAAACTGTAACATTCCGTCAGCGAAAGCATCTTTTAATAAATCTAAAAGAACAGTGATGAAAAAAGTATTTTTTCTTTTGACCGTATTGGGCTCCATGACCATTTCTGCCCAACGAATGATAGATAAGGAAGTTGGTGACTTCAATAAGATAAAGGTTTTCGATCTGATCGAGGTAAACTTGATAAAATCAGATGAAAACAGGATTACTATCAAAGGCGAGAATGTGTATGATATTAAGGTGGTGAATACGGATGGCACCTTGAAATTAAGGATGCAATTAGACAAGAAATTCACAGGGGAGGACACCTTTATTGAAGTCTTTTACAAACATTTGGACGTCATTGACGGAAATGAAGGTGCGAAGATCGTATGCAATGAATTGATCGAGCAAGACCATCTTGAAATCCGTTCCCAAGAAGGGGCGCATATCAAAGCGGGTTTGGATGTTGTTGATCTTGAGGTCAGGGCTGTAACGGGTGGCATAGTTGAGGCTTCAGGCATGGCGGAAAACCAATGGATCGTTTTGAATACCGGAGGCATTTTTGAAGGTCGCGAACTAAGAACCTCTTATACGGATGTAAAAATTACAGCAGCGGGTGAGGCCGAGGTATATGCCACTGAAAAAGTCGACGTAAATGTGAAAGCAGGTGGGGATGTTTATGTTTATGGCAACCCTAGGGATGTCAATAAAAAGACCTTGGCAGGAGGTAGGGTCTATATACAGGACTAGAACAAAAAAGCCCTGACAAAAACGTCAGGGCTTTTTTAATGCTATCTTTTAAAAATATAGCGGGTAATAAAAATACCTTGACCATCACCTTTGCCACCATCGCTCTCGACACCACTGGTTACAAAGGCCAGTTCCCACCCTTCTGATACCATGGCATTTATCTTTGAGGTAATAATGGCATCATTGGCCGCGATATTCTGAAAACGGATACCGCCGATATTGAAAAAGTTCAATAATTTGGTCTCCTCAAAATTTTTCACTCGAATTTCATCCCTTTTTGATTTGTTTCTGGTATTGTCCTCTTCAGACTGTACACTGGTAAATTCCTGATAATCCTTAGCTTCAAGACTACTGATCAATCTAGACCTTCCCAGACCACTGGGCACAATGGATTCCACACTTGTGATGACGGTGTATTCCTGAGCGTTTAGGTCTAATGAAATAAGGCCAAGAAGACTAATAAAGAGTGCGATTTTTTTCATGATGATTACTTTAGATTATATGATTTTTGGTTGTAGATATACATATCTTGTTTAAGATAAAAAGAAATAAAAAACCCAGCAATATTTGTTGCTGGGTTTTTTACAATGGTTTTCATGACTTTAAAGCGGTTTTATTGCACTGAAAAATCAAAAACCGATTGGTTGTCCCTTCCTTGTGGTACCGCTCCTTGATAAATGAAACAATATTCACCAGGCTCCAAGGCATCTGGAGTTACTTTGAATTTATTGCCTTCTATCTCTTCCATTGAAAAATTGAGGGCATATTTAGGGTCGATGCCACTACTGCTGGTAATCCAACTATCCTTTCCGGTTATAACCTCCCTTAAGTTCTTTTTTTCCTTAACCGTTAATTTTACCAACACGAATTCATTGGGATTGCTGGCCATTCTGAACCACCAGTTGAAAATTCCCGTATCACCACCTTGGTTATTCTGCATATTGTCTACCTCGGTGACACTAGGATCAAATATAAAAGTGAATTCAGGAGTATTCGTTTTGAGCACGTTGTTCGAATGTATACCAGGTAATTGGGCCTTTTTCTTCGAATTGATCAATCCTGAAACCAGTTTTTGGGCGACGGCATTTGAATTTGAGCCGGAAAAAACACTGGGTTGAATCAATTTGTCCTCCCCATTTTCCGCGAGGTAATAAATGCCTGTTTTTGATTTGGTGTTCTGTTTTGATTTGTCCATGATCAACGAAATGACCTCAGAAGAAACCCCGGCCTTCTTTAAATTGCCTAGAGCCGAAATCGAGGCATCGAACTTTACATCGGACGTATTGATTTTATCGATGATCATATAGTCATCGAAACCAAGTTCCATCATTTGAACCACAGATTCATTGGTAATGGTTTCTTGCGCTACCAATGCTGTTGAAAAGGTAAGTACCGTAATGTAAAAAGCTTTCTTAATTAAATTCATTGTTGTCTCGTTTTATGTTTTGTGTTAATGGAAACTGCTTCAAATTTATATTATTTTATGTTAATAAAATCAGTTACTTTGTAAATTAAGGGAATTTGTTAATTAATGAAAGGCATTGTTTATAAATCAACAGGGAGTTGGTATACTGTAAAATCGACCGATGGGGATTTTTATGAATGTCGTATTAAGGGTAAATTTCGGATAAAAGGAATAAAAAGCACCAATCCTACTGCGGTTGGTGACCATGTAGTTTTTGAAATAGAGAAAATTGGTGACGAAACCGTTGGGATTATCACAAAGATCGAAGATCGAAAGAACTACATTATCAGGAAATCGGTGAAGCTATCCAAACAGACCCATATTATTGCTTCGAACCTCGACCAAGTATTCTTAATTGTTACCCTTAAAAACCCCAAGACCTATACTATTTTTATGGACCGTTTTTTGGCCACGGCCGAAGCCTATGATATCCCTGCGGTTCTGCTTTTCAATAAAATAGATACCTATGACGAGGAAGAGTTGTTAGAGGTCAAGTATCTAGCGGCTTTGTATCGGAAAATAGGCTACACCTGTATCGGTATTTCAGCAACTACAGGTAAGAATGTGGATAAGGTCAAAGAAATGATGGTTGGTAAGACCAGTATGTTCTCTGGTAATTCGGGCGTGGGTAAATCCACCTTGATCAATGCCATTGAACCTTCGTTAGATATTAAGACGACCGAAATTTCCGAGCAACACCTCCAAGGGCAACATACCACGACCTTTGCTGAAATGTTCGACCTAAGTTTTAATGCCAGAATCATAGACACACCTGGTATCAGGGGCTTTGGTATTTTTGATATGGAAAAGGGCGAGATTGGGCATTATTTTCCGGAATTTTTCAAGCTTAAAAGTGGGTGTAAGTTCAATAATTGTCTTCATTTGGATGAGCCCGATTGTGCAGTTAAAAAAGCCCTTGAAAATAATGAGGTTGCCTGGAGCAGGTATAAAAGCTATGTTCAAATGGTTACAGGGGAGGACGATACCTATAGAATAGATGATTTTGAAAAAGAATAAAATTTCAGGGGACCAAAACAAAGGGGTATAGGAATGAAGGCTGTTGTTCAAAGAGTTTCAAAGGCAAGTGTGACCGTTGAAGGGAAGATCATCTCGAACATAGGCGATGGCCTGCTCATATTGGTGGGTATTGAAAATGAGGACAACGAAAATGACATGGAATGGCTTTCACGTAAGATTTTGAATCTTAGGATTTTCAATGATGAAAACGGAATAATGAACAAATCGTTGATCGACCATGGAGGGAATGTCATCGTGGTGAGCCAGTTTACCTTGCATGCATCTACCAAAAAGGGAAATCGGCCATCGTACTTAAAAGCTGCCAAACCAGAGATATCCATTCCTATATACGAGGCGTTTGTCCTTCAATTGGAACGTGATCTAGGTAAAAAGGTGGGTACGGGTATTTTTGGGGCCGATATGAAAGTTGACCTTGTGAACGATGGCCCCGTAACGATCATTATAGATACTAAAAACAAGGAATAGACTGTTTTTTTAATTTTCCCCCTAATAAAATGTAAGAAAAATAGGTAAATTGTCGTTGTAGTTATTCAACCAATCTTGACCAATGCGCTTACTTTTGTCCTCCATTTGTGCCATTTTGGTACTTTCCAGTATATATTCCCAGGAAAATACATACCAAGCTTTAGCCCTAGATCCAATTTTGACCAAGAATGCGAATGCCGTTGTTCGTTTGGACGATATGCGCATCGATGTGACCTCTCACAAATACTTGACTTATAGTGTGAAACAGGTGGTTACCGTACTCAATAAATTGGGCGATAGCTATGCGAGAACGCAATTGTACTATGACAAGGAAAAGAAAATCAAGAATATCAATGTATTGGTCTATGATCCGTTGGGGAAGGAAATAAAGCATATCAAAAGAAAGGATTTTCAGGATATAAGCGCTGCAGATGGTTTTTCATTGTACAATGATGACCGCTTGCTGTATTATCGATACACCCCAATACAGTATCCATATACATTGGAATTGACGTATGAGATTGAAACTAGTGATACGGGTTTTTTCCCCCCATGGTATTTTATTTCGGGTTATTTGGTAAGTGTTGAAAAAAGCCATTATGAGATTAAGTTCGCCGATGCCACATTAAAACCTGAAATCAAGGAATACAACATGGAAGGTTTTAACTGCCAAAAGGAAGAAACCGCAAATGGCATTCTCTATAGTGCGGCCCTTATTCCTGCTATAAAACAGGAAGAATTAAGTCCGGATTTTATCGATATCGTTCCAAGATTAAAGCTAAGAATGAAACATTTCAGTTTAAAAGGGGTTGACGCTTCCGTGGCCAACTGGCATGATTTAGGCGCATGGATGGATAATGAATTATTAAGGAATCGGGATGAACTTACCGAAGAAACCAAAAAGATTGTGCATGACCTGGTGAAGAATATAGATGACCCACTCGAAAAAGCAAAGGTAATCTATCAATATGTTCAGGATAATACCCGTTATATCAGTGTACAAATAGGGATTGGTGGATGGCAGCCCATTAGTGCAATCGACGTAGATAAAGTAAAATATGGTGATTGTAAAGGGCTATCCAATTATACCAAGGCCCTTTTAAAAGAGGCTGGTGTGCCGTCGTATTATGTCGTGGTACATGCAGGGGATGCCAAAATAAATTTTGATTCCGATTTTTCAGTACTGCAAGGGAACCATGTTATCCTGGCCGTACCCTACAATGATGAATATTATTGGATTGACTGTACATCCCAGTTGAATCCGTTCGGTTTTATAGGGGATTTTACCGATGATAGAAATGTATTGGTCGTAAAACCCAATGGAGGGGAAATCGTTCGGACCAAGGCCTATTTAGATGGGCAGAACAAAAAAAGTACTTCAGCTTCGTACAAGGTTTCCGAGGCAGGCACCCTTACAGGTGACGTTGAAATTCAGACGACTGGGGTTCAATATGGCAATAGGTTGTATTTGGAAAATGAAACCAAGGAGGATGTTGATAAACATTATAAACAGTACTGGGACAATATCAATAATCTGAATATACATTCCTTTGAATTTTTGAACGATAAGCATGAGATTTCCTTAAAGGAGTTGGTTTCTTTGGAAGCCAAAAATTATGCATCCTTAAGTCAGGACCGTATGTTATTCAATCTGAATCCTTTTAACAACATCGAATATGTCCCCAAAAGATATCGGGAACGAAAAAGACCTTTCGAAATACCGCGCGGGTATGTGAACATTGATGCCTATGAAATCAGTATTCCTTCTGGGTATAGTGTTGAGGCCTTGCCGACTTCACAAACCATGAATACGGAATTTGGCGAATATGCAGTGACCATTGATTTAAAGGATGGGAACACCATTCGTTACAACAAAGTATTCGCATTGAATTCCGGATCCTATCCCGCAGGGAAATATAAGGCCTATAGGGCGTTCAGGAAAAACGTGGCTAAACAGGAAAATGCAAAAGTGGTCCTTATAAAAAATAAATAATGTTAACCCAAAATATAAATAGCATGTGCACCAAATGCAATGTACTCCTGTTGTTTCTAATGACACTTAATCTATTTGCCCAAGATTATAAATTCGGTAAAATATCCAAAGCGGAATTAATGGCAAAGGAATATGCCCAAGATCCGTCAGCAGCGGCAGTGGTTCTTTTCAGGAAAGTAGCGATAAACTATAACTATGTGAAAGGAGAAGGGTTCGAGGTACAGACCGATGTACACGAACGGGTCAAGATCTTCAATGCTGAAGGCTTTGCATACGGGACTATTTCAGAGAGTCTCTACCAAGGTAATAGCGACGCTGAATCCTTAAATGGGATCAAGGCCTTTACCTATAATTTGAAGGATGGTAAAATCGTTGAGACCAAATTGGACAAAGATGATATCTTCACCGACGAGGTGAATAAATATAGGATACAGAAAAAATTCACCATGCCTAATTTACAGGAAGGCAGTGTTATAGAGTATCAATACAAAATACATTCCCCGTTCAGCTATAACCTCGATGAGATCAAGTTACAATATGATATCCCCATTGCCAAGCAGGAGGTCAGGGTGGTTATACCCGAATACTATAATTTCAACGAGCGGACGAAAGGTTACTTAATGTTCGATATAAAGAAATCAAGTCTTCCTGCACAAATAAATTTTACGTCGAATGCAAAATCAAATCGAGATACTTATGTTGTCTCGGCAAGTAAGGTTTCAAATTCATCTCTTAAGTATCGAAATATCATATCAACCATTGCTATGGATGATGTTCCTGCCTTAAAGGAAGAACCTTTTGTCAACAACATGAACAATTATAGGAGCGGGTTGAAATTTGAGCTCCAGTTTACAAAATTCCCGAATTCCAACATTGAACCTTATACCAGTAGTTGGGAAAAAGTGGTCAAGAAAATTTTTGATTTTGAGGGATTTGGAGGGCAACTCGACAAGAGCCGATATTTCAAGGATGATCTCCCGATAGTACTTCAAGGAAAAGTATCGGAGGAAGAGAAGATAATTGCCATCTATGGGTTTGTGAAAGATAGAATGCATTGGAATGGATTGTATGGATATACCTCCGATGAGGGGGTAAAAAAAGCATATGATCTTAAAACCGGTAATATTGCGGATATTAATTTGATTTTGGTCGGTATGCTACGAGCCGCCAATCTAAAGGCAAATCCGGTATTGATAAGCACCCGAAGTAACGGTGTGCCCTTGTTTCCGACAATGGAAGGTTTCAATTATGTGGCAGCTTCCGTGAATATTGACGGTAGCTATGTTTTTCTCGATGCAACCAACAAATACGCAAAACCCAATCTTTTGCCGACAAGGGCGCTGAATTGGTCGGGTAGGGTGGTCAAGGAAAATGGGGCGTCAGCTGATTTCTCCCTAATGCCTACGCTAAAATCTGAAAACACCGTTTATTTGAGTGCCGCGATTTCAAATACGGGCGAATTGGAAGGAAAAATACGAAGGTCTTTTGTTGATTATGGTGCTTATTCGTTCAGGAATAATTATGATGCCTTGGATGAAGGCACGTATCTCGAAAAATTAGAGGAACAATTTGAGGGAGTCGAAATTTCAGAATATGAAATAACGAATAAACTAACGGTAGGAAAACCGGTTATGGAAACTTTGGAGTTTTTTAGTGAAGACCATATTGAGATAATCGATGATAAAATGTATCTATCGCCCTTATTATGGTTTGCCCAGGAGGAAAATCCTTTTAAACTCGAAAAGCGTGAATACCCGATTGACTTCATCTACCCAAGAAAGAACAAGTATATAATTACCTTGAAAATCCCAAAGGGTTATCAAGTGGAGTTTCTGCCCGAGAATATGCGTATATCCTTGCCCGATAAACAGGGGAGTTTTACCTATAAAATGGGAGTCATGGGCGAAAACAACCTGCAGATAGCCGTTGATGAGCAGATTAATATGGCCGTTTTGCCAGCCCAGAATTATTCATCATTGAAGGAATATTACAAAACTATTGTTCAAAAACAATTAGAAAAAGTAGTTTTGTCAAAAACTGATGGCAATGGGAATACAGAAAGCGCAGCAGGAGGTCGATAATTGGATCAATGAGCATGGGGTTCGTTATTTCAATGAACTGACGAACATGGCCCAACTTACAGAGGAAGTGGGTGAGGTGGCCCGGATTATTGCCCGCAGGTATGGCGAACAGAGCGAAAAAGAATCTGACAAGAACAAAGATCTTGGCGAAGAGTTGGCCGATGTGCTTTTTGTGGTGCTCTGCTTGGCGAATCAAACTGGGATAGACCTCGAAGCCGCCTTCGACAAAAAAATGATCCTAAAATCAAAAAGGGACCATGATAGGCATCAGAACAATGAGAAACTCAAATAGTACTATATTTGGGCGTTCGTTTTAAACCTATGTAACTTGAAGCTACACCTAAAGGGTCCATCGGATCATAAAATCAAAGCCGCTATTCAAATAACCGGTTCAAAAAGCGAATCGAACCGGGCCCTACTTTTACAGGCCCTCTTTCCTTCTATTTCAATACGCAACCGCTCAAATTCAGATGACGCAGCGGCTATGCAAAAAGGACTTGCCATCAGCAAGGGCAAGGTCGATATTCATCATGCGGGTACCGCCATGCGTTTTTTAACGGGTTATTTTGCCTCACAAGAGGGTAAAAATGTCATATTGACCGGTTCTCAGCGGATGACAGAGCGACCGATCAAAGTTTTGGTCGATGCCTTGCAAAGTCTTGGGGCGGCTATTGATTATGTTGATAAAGAAGGCTATCCCCCCATCAGCATAAAAGGGAATACGCTGACAAAGAACAACGTAAGGCTTCCAGCTAATATCAGTAGTCAATATATTTCGGCCTTATTGTTGATCGCCCCTAGCTTGGAAAATGGATTGGAATTGGAGTTGATCGGTAAAATAACATCGGTTCCTTATATTCAAATGACATTGGGGTTATTGAACCAGATTGGGGTACATACATCATTCGAGTCGAATACGATCAAGGTTTCTGCAACAAATCATGTTGCTCCGATTGAGTTGGTGGTCGAATCGGATTGGAGCTCTGCATCCTATTACTACAGTATTGTCGCGTTAAGTGAACTAGGTTCTGAAATTCAACTGGGTTCTTATAAAAAAGAGAGTTTGCAAGGCGATAGTGTGCTCGCTGAAATTTATAAGCACTTCGGGGTAGAAACAACATTCCTGTCCAATGAAATTGTGTTGAAAAAGGAATGGAATCCTACGACCGATTTGTTCAGCTATGATTTGGCCAATGCCCCCGATATTGCACAGACCATTGTTGTTACTTGTTTGGGATTAGGTCTTGCATGCGACTTAACCGGGTTGCATACCCTTAAGATCAAAGAGACGGATAGGTTGGAGGCCATGCAGGCTGAACTGACCAAATTTGGTGCAGTGGTCACGGTTACAGATAGGTCCTTACATATGGAGCCTACTTCCCATATGGCCTCTGAGGTTGCCATAGCTACATATAATGATCATAGAATGGCCATGGCATTCGCTCCTTTGGCCTTAAAGACATCCTTTGAAATCAATGATGCTGAAGTGGTTTCAAAATCCTACCCAGATTTTTGGGAAGACCTTAAAATACTGGGTTTCCGCGTTCAGGAATTATAATTTTCATTTAATCATCGTTTTACTTGACAACCCCTAGGTCTAGGTCGTATATTTGCAGCCGCAAAAAATGCCATTAAAAATCAATAGACATACGCTATATGAAATTATCACACTTCCATTTTGAACTGCCGAAAGAACTGCTTGCCGAGTATCCCGCTGAAAACAGGGATGAATCCAAACTTATGGTCATTCATCGGGAAACCGGAAAAATCGAGCATAAAATGTTCAAAGACTTGATCAATTATTTTGATGAAGGGGATGTGATGGTTTTGAACAATACCAAGGTTTTCCCTGCCAGATTATACGGTAACAAGGAAAAAACAGGGGCCCGTATCGAGGTATTTTTACTTCGGGAACTCAACGAAGAGCAACGTCTTTGGGATGTTCTTGTCGATCCTGCACGTAAGATACGGATCGGTAATAAGCTTTATTTCGGTGATGATGAGAGTTTGGTGGCTGAGGTTATCGACAATACGACTTCAAGAGGTAGGACCCTTCGTTTTTTATATGATGGATCGTATTCCGATTTTAGGAGAAAACTTCGTGAATTGGGAGAGACCCCGTTGCCAAAATACATCAAAAGGGATGTCGAACCTGAAGACGAAACACGTTACCAAACGATTTATGCCAAGCATGAAGGGGCTGTTGCAGCACCTACGGCCGGACTCCATTTTTCGAAACATTTATTAAAACGACTGGAAATAAAGGGTATCCACTTCGCTGAAGTGACCTTGCATGTTGGTTTGGGAACTTTCAATCCGGTTGAGGTAGAAGATCTATCCAAACATAAAATGGATAGTGAGGAATTGATCATCGATGAGAAAGCCACTGAAATCGTCAATTCGGCAAAAACAAAGAAACGCAAGGTATGTGCCGTTGGTACAACCGCCATGCGTAGTTTGGAAAGTGCCGTTTCTTCGGAACAAACGTTAAATACCTTTAACGGTTGGACCAATAAGTTTATATTTCCACCATATGAATTCAGTATTGCAACGTGTATGGTGACGAATTTTCACTTGCCAAAATCAACATTGTTGATGATGGTATCTGCTTTTGTCGGTCATGATCTGATGAAAAAAGCGTACAAAGAAGCTATTTTGGAGGGCTATAAATTCTATTCTTATGGTGATGCCATGTTGATTTTATAGTCGCCCAAGTTGATACAATAACGGAAATCTTGAATTACCGAAATGTAAAATCCCACTTTATCGATAGCAATTGAAAGTGGGATTTTGTATTTCTTGGCCATATTGAATGGAGGATACAATTAAAAAAAAGGATATCAGGGCATTGACCTTGGAGCAGTTGCGCGAATTTTTCGTCGAAAGCGGTGACAAGGCCTTTCGGGGCAATCAAGTCTATGAATGGCTCTGGCAGAAGGCGGCCCATTCCTTTGAGGTAATGACCAATATTTCAAAAGAAACCCGTGAGCTGTTAGCCGCCCATTTTGTGATCAACCATATTAAGGTAGATCAAATGCAACGCAGTTCGGATGGGACCATAAAGAATGCCGTTCGATTGCACGATGATTTGGTGGTCGAGTCCGTACTCATCCCTACAAAAACGAGAACGACAGCCTGTGTATCAAGTCAAGTAGGCTGTAGTTTGGACTGTAAGTTCTGCGCGACGGCCAGGTTAAAACGCATGCGCAACTTAAATCCCGACGAGATATACGACCAAGTGGTAGCCATTGACAATGAAAGCCGGTTGTATTTTGACCGACCCCTTAGCAATATTGTTTTTATGGGCATGGGAGAGCCTTTGATGAACTATACTAATGTATTAAAGGCCATAGAGAAAATAACGTCACCGGACGGTTTGGGAATGTCCCCTAAAAGAATTACGGTCTCTACATCAGGGGTGCCTAAAATGATCAAAAAAATGGCTGATGATGGCGTAAAGTTCAAGCTTGCGGTTTCCTTGCATTCGGCTATAGATGAAATCCGTACAACGATAATGCCGTTCAATGCGAACATGAATTTGATTGATCTCAGGGAAGCCTTACAATACTGGTACAGTAAGACCGGAAGTAGGATAACCTATGAATATGTGGTTTGGAAAGGGATCAATGATACCCAAAAAGATGCGGACGCCTTGGTGCAATTCTGTCGTTTTGCCCCTTCCAAAGTCAATTTAATTGAATACAACCCTATAGATGATAGCGATTTTCAACAAGCCAATGACAAAGCCATTGCGATGTATGTGACAACTTTGGAACGCAAGGGAATCACGGTGACGGTGCGCCGCTCTCGTGGTAAGGATATCGATGCCGCCTGTGGTCAATTGGCAAATAAATCCTGAAAATTCTGAAGTCTGGATTCCAGATGCAGTTTACTACTCGTTATTTTCCCTAAATTTAACGACTAAAGCAAATAAGACAATAAACGAATTTACTTGAAAATAGTAGCTCAAATTAAGGATCCCGTAAATAAGGAAATGGAACTCTTTGAATCCAAGTTCCGTGATTCTATGTCTTCAAAGGTGGCACTATTGAACCGTATCACCTATTATATCGTAAACCGCAAGGGGAAGCAAATGCGCCCCATGTTCGTTTTCTTGACCGCTAAACTCCTCAATAATGGTGAGGTCAATGAACGTACCTATCGAGGGGCCTCGGTTATAGAACTCATTCATACGGCTACCTTGGTTCATGATGATGTCGTTGACGAGAGCAATAAACGCCGCGGTTTTTTCTCGATAAATGCGTTATGGAAGAATAAGATCGCCGTGCTTGTTGGTGACTATCTTTTGTCAAAGGGGTTGCTTTTGTCTATAGATAATGGTGATTTTGATTTACTAAGAATAATCTCCGTTGCCGTTCGTGAAATGAGTGAAGGCGAACTATTGCAGATTGAAAAGGCAAGGCGATTGGATATAACCGAGGAAGTCTACTATAACATCATACGTCAAAAAACGGCAACATTGATCGCTGCCTGTTGTAGTATGGGGGCCTGTTCGGTATTACCGGAATCAGGGGATGTGGAGACTTTTAGGAAGTTTGGGGAATATTGCGGTATGGCATTTCAAATCAAGGATGATCTTTTCGACTATGGGGAACAAAAAATCGGAAAACCCACAGGAATAGATATCAAGGAACAAAAAATGACGTTGCCTTTGATCCATACCCTGAACACCTGTTCAAAATCGGAAAAAAAGTGGTTGATCAATTCCGTAAAAAACCATAATCGGGATAAAAAAAGGGTCAAGGAAGTTATAGCATTCGTAAAAGAGCGTGGTGGACTTACTTATGCTGAAGATAAAATGCACGAATTCAAAAAATCGGCGATGGATTTGTTGTTTACCTATCCTAAATCACCTTATAGGGATGCTCTGGAGCTCATGGTCAATTACGTGGTCGACCGAAAAAAATAGTTCCTATACTATTGAAAAACACCACTATATAGCTATATAATTTATATTTTGAATTCCCGGGCAACTATGTTGCCCTTTTTTGCGTCTATCTTTATAGAAGCCAATCAAACTATTTTGAAAATCATTTCAATCTACAACAACGAAAAACAACTGATCAAAAAAGCGGCTGGCGGAAATCCGGAAGCACAAAAACGCCTCTATGGGCAATTCGCACCTAAAATGCTTGGGGTTTGCAGACAGTATGTTAAAGATCTCCATTTTGCCGAAGATGTGATGATCAGTGGATTCCTAAAGGTTTTTGAAAATTTGGAAACTTTTAGGTTCGAAGGAAGTTTTGAAGGTTGGGTACGTAGGATTATGATACGTGAATGTATCTCCTATATCAGAAAACAGCAGTTTGTGGTCTATGATGATGAAATCTATGAACGCAATGAAGTCGAAACCAGTACCATATCGACGGATCTTGATGTTGAGCATATACAAAAGTTGATCGATTCCCTGCCCGAAGGATATAAGCTCGTATTCGTACTCTATGTCATCGAAGGTTACAAACATCATGAAATAGCTGCATCGTTACAGATTTCGGAAAGTACATCAAAATCACAACTGTTCAAGGCGCGAAAAATGTTAAGGGAAAAATTGGAGCAACAAAATATTATAGGTTATGGAAGTCGATAGGTTTGAGAAACATATTAAGGAACAATTGCAACGTCGGGAAATCAATCCTTCAGAGGCTGCATGGGAAAAATTGTCCGGACAATTGCCGAAAGCAAAACATAGAAAGTCAATGAAGTTCCTTTGGTATGGTATGGCGGCAAGTTTCATAGGTATGGTGCTAATCGCATCGATATATTTTGGAAATGATACCGAACCCATAAACGCTGGGGTAGAGGTGGTCGATGCCCCCAAAGAAGTTGATATCATGCTTCAAAAGGAAGTATTGCCCGAACAACATAGTATGGATGCACAGCAGGTTGAAGCCGAGGCGGAAGTGAATGTGATCAAGGAAAAAACAAAGGAAAGGCGACCTATTTTAAAAAGTACCGATAATTCCCAATTCGCTGTGACGCAGGCAACCGATAATGGGCCTTTAGAAACCAAAACCATTCAAACTAATACAGAACAACTCATCGATTCAAAAATAGCGGAATTAATAGTGCAAGTCGATTTCATGGAGGACAATCATCTTCAGGTAACGGACGCGGAATTGGATTCATTATTGCGAAAAGCCGAGAACGAGATCCTGTCCCAGAAAATTCGGGCTCAAGGAGGAAAGATCGATGCAATGGCATTGCTCGATGAGGTAGAAACTGAATTGGATCAATCGTTCAGAGCGCAGATTTTCGAATCCTTAAAAGCAGGATTCCTTAAAGTAAGAACAGCGGTAGCTGATCGAAACAACTAATAAGTAAAAAATATTCGGGTTACTTCTCCTCTGACCGGGGAGATAACGCGGGGAGCATTCATCAATCAATTATCAAACTTCTTGTTCCTGCCTCCCATTGAAT
>NZ_JBATHS010000233.1:0-8851 GCF_049667165.1 Maribacter sp. | reverse complement strand
TCCTTCATATAGGGCATTCCGACAAACATGACCAGTGCGATCAAGGCTACTGTGATACCCAAGATCCATTTTAATTTTTTCATCCGCTGCGTTTTTGTTCTTGTTGTTTGGACTAAGTTACCAAATCAAATTTAAAGATCGATGCGTTTCGATAGGTTTCAGAGGGTCTTAAAACGCTGCTCGGAAAATTGGGGTGATTGGGCGCATCCGGAAAATTCTGGGTTTCAAAACAGATGGCAGGGAAATGTTGGGGGGTATAGATGACCACCCCTCTTTGATTCGTGTTGACCTCCATGGATATGCCCGACTTGGTCGAATAGACCATGGCCGCAAAACTGCTATGGTCATCGGTAGCGAAAGGGGTGTCTAAGCGGGTGGCTCCTATTTGCCGTTCAGAACTAAAATCATAAGGGGTGTCCTTAACAGGTGTTAATTTGCCCGTAGGCAAAAGATTTTCATGGGTCTCCACTATTTTTGGGCAATTTAGCTTAAGGAAATAATGGTCTATACCGTTTTCATTGTCCAACTTAAAATAAGAATGGTTGGTCAAATTCACAACAGTGGTGAAATCAGTAGTTGCCTCATGGATGATATGGAGTTCATTATTGCTGATCTTATAGGTTACCGTCACTTTTAAATTACCGGGGTAACCCTCCTCCAGATGCTTACTGAAATATGAAAGTCGCACAAAAGGCTCATCCCCTTTGTGCACTTCCTCTATGGTCCAATATTTTTTACTAAAACCTTCCTTGCCACCATGTAGATGTACCCCTTTTTCGTTGAAGAGGGGATAGGTTTTCCGATCTAGGGTAAAACCACCCTTGCTTATACGACCTGCATACCTTCCGATACAAGCGCCTAGACTTGCTTTATCGTTATGATATTGACTGGGATAATCAAAACCAACCACAACATTGGTATATCTGCCTTCGTCATCCTTTACCAATAATTTTTGGATGATCGCGCCATAATCCAAAACAATCAGGGTAATGAATGGGTTGCTAATTGTAACTTGTTTCAAGAAAAAGGATTTAATAGGCACAAAATTAATCGTTTTTTGCAACATTGACTTATTTATATCGTCCTTAGAAAAACAGAACAACAAACCAACAACGAAACCGGTAATGTTTCAAATTGATGTCGTAGAACAATGCAAGGCCAATAATCGACAGGCCCAAATGCAGCTTTACAAACAATATTGTGAAGGAATGTTCTGTGTGGCCATGCGGTATTTGAAAAATGGGGAGGATGCGGAGGATGTTGTTCAGGAATCCTTTATAAAAGCATTCCAAAAACTGCATCAGTTTAAAGGAGAGGTAACGTTCGGGGCTTGGTTAAAACGGATTGTGATCAACAAAAGCATCGATTTTTTAAAGGCAAAAAAACAACATACGGTGGCCTTGGATGAGAATTATTTAAAGGTGTCAGAGGAGGATGATTGGACGATTGAAAACGACATCACCTTGCATGAAGTGAAATTGGCAATAGCAAAGTTGCCCGAAAAATATAGATACGTGGTCTTGATGTTCTTGATAGAAGGGTTTGATCATCGGGAAATCGCACAGGTCTTGCAGTTGACCGAGACGACCAGTAGAACAAGATTGCTGAGAGGAAAGGCATATTTAAAGGAGTTGTTAAAGGAAAAAGTATATGGCACAGGATCTTAGAAAATTATTCGAGGAAGAATGTAAGAAGGAGGGGTACGTAATGACCGAAGGTCATGAAAAACGATTTATGGAACTTTTGGACCGCGAGCTTCCAACCAAGAGGAAACCATCGTTCCTTATTCTGAAAATAGCAGCTGCCATATTGGTACTGGTTGGGATGGGTACTTTTATGTATACGAACCGGGAAGTTAAAAACATCAAAACAACCATTGTGGAGAAAGACCCCATTATGGAGACGAAAACAGGAATTTCCTTGGGTGATCTTTCGCCCGATTTAAAAAAGGTGGAAAACTATTATGTGGCCAATATCAATCTTGAATTGTCAAAATTGAATATCTCTGGGGAAACCAAAGAGCTCGTAGATAGTTACATGGAGCGATTGTCCGAATTGAATGTGGAATATAAAACACTCAATACGGAACTCAATCAAATTGGGCCCAATGACCAAACCATATCGGCCCTTATAAAGAATTTGCAATTGAGGTTGCAATTATTGCAGAAATTAAAAAAGAATTTAAATGAAGTACAATCATCAAAAAACGAACAGTATGAAACCAATGCGATTTAAAGCGATAATCATGATCGTATCCCTGATAGCCATTGGGGGTTATGGTCAAAAACAAAGCAAGACCTTTAATGAGGTTTTCAATGTGAATGTCGAGACCGTACTCGACATCAACACCAGTAATACGGATATTGAATTCGAGACCTGGGACAAGAACCAGATTGCCGTGGAGGCAATTATTGAAGTTGATGGCGCCACCGAAGCAGAGGCCAAGGATTATTTTGCCGATGGAGCAATCGAAATAGTAGGGAATAGTCAAAAGGTTGAGATCAATACAGGTCCTGAAAATAAAAGGGCGTTTGCCTATTCGACGGATGGATTGCATAATCTGAATATTGAAATACCCGATTTCCATTTTGAAATGCCCGAATTACCCGAAATACCCGAAATGCATTTGGAGGAATTGCATATTGATTTGTCCGATATGCCCATGCCACCGTTACCCGCTGTTGAATTTGATTATGAGGCGTACAAAAAGGATGGGGATAAATACCTAAAAAAGTGGCAGAAAAAGTTTGATAAAGGGTTCGATAAAGAATATGAGCAGAAAATGGAAGCCTGGAGTGCTAAAATGGAAGCCAGGCAAGAGGAGATGGCCAAACGCCACGAAGCCATGGCGGAACGGCATGAAGCCATGATGGAGAAAAGATCGGAAGTACAAGAGAGACGTATGGAGGAAAGGGCAGAGGCCATGGAAAAACGTGCCAAGGAAATGGAAAAACGTGCCGAGGAAATGGAAGAACGCAGGGAACATATCTTTGAGTTAAGGGAAAATCGTGAAAATGCGCCCAATATATTCTATTATTCATCAGAAGGTGAAAACAAGAAATTCAAGATCAAAAAGACCATTAAAATCAAAATGCCAAAAGGCACCAAGATTAAAATGAATGTACGCCACGGCGAAGTGAAATTGGCAGGGAACACCAAAAATATCAATGCTCGATTAACCTATTCCACTTTATTGGCGGCTACCATTGACGGTGACGAAACATCAATTACAACATCGTATTCCCCTGTCAGTGTGCAGAAATGGAACTATGGGTTATTACAGGCCGATTATTCGGAACATGTTGATTTGAATGAGGTGCTCAACCTGAGGTTGAGCACCACGTCGTCCGATGTAACGATCCACAAAATTCTGGAAAGTGTGGTTATAAACAATAAAATGGGTCCCTTAAAGATCCATTCGGTTTCCACCGATTTCAAGGAAATCGATATATCGCTTCAAAATGCCGAATTGACTTGTAATTTACCTAAAACCGCGTTCAATATTGCAATTGATGGGACCATGTCAGAATTGACCACCCCGTCCAGTTTGAAATTGGATAGTACCAAACACAATAACACCACCGTCCATACGGGGTATAACATCAAAAAGGATAGTGGTAAATCTATTTTGGTCAATTCAAAATATAGCGAAGTAGTCCTAAAGGATTAGCGCATTGTTCTAAAAGTAGTCCCAAACAACCTTTTTTTAACCTATGATCTTCTTTTTCAAAATCCCCAGCACGAATCAAAGTTTCTTTTAATAGTCTTAAACATTCGATAGTGTTTTCCAATGCACAATCTCATCATTATCCATGGCATCCAATCCCATTTGAACACAAATAGCTGCATTGGCCCCTGTAGTGATATTTGAGATGGGTTCCGTATTGTTGATAATACTTTCCCTAAAGTCAAACAAGGCCTGTTTACTGGGATCTTCATGATCGATATTCAAGGGATACCCTTTGCCCTCGTCCCATTTCACCGTCGCTCCGGAAACACCGTCAACCTCTCCCATTTCCTTGTTTTTCCTTCCTTCAGGATAGAACCATGCTTTTACATAATCAAGAATGATGGTGCCCTTATCACCCATGACTTTGATTTTATAATCGTCCATCGCATTACTGGTCAAACAAGTGAATGTAGCCTTTACACCGTTAGGATAACTGTATAGCAGATGAATGTTATCATAGGTTTCACGGCCATCTTTCCAATAATCGATGCCGCCCATGCCCATAACCTTATCTGGAGTGGATTCGGTCACCCAATTCGCAAAATCGATTTGATGGGAGGAGAGTTCCGCGGCCAAACCACCTGAAAATTCACGATACATACGCCAATTAATGGCCCGTTCCAATTCTGGATCGGGTACGGGTCTTCGCCAGTTTCCGTTCCTGTTCCATTGGCATTCGAAAGCCGTTACTTTTCCAATGGTTCCGTTTTTGATCATGTTTACGACGTGTGCATATAGTCGGGAACTATGATATTGGTGTCCCGTCTGGAAGATCTTATTAGAAGCTTTTACTTTCCCTGCTAAGTGCTGTATGCCCTCATACCCCTTGGCCATTGTTTTTTCACAGTATATGTGTTTACCGGCATCCAAGGCATCCATGGCAATTTTTGAATGGGTATTGAAAGGGGTGGTAATCAATACGGCATCGATATTGGGGTCATCTAATAATTTTCTATAATCGGTATATCCCTTGGCTTTACCTTCAACCTTACTGAGACCATTTTCCAAACGAAAAGGTAAAGTGTCACAGCAGGCAATTACATTGAACTTGTCGATTTGATTGATAAAGGGGGTTAATCCCGAACCACGATCACCCGTACCGATAATTCCGATATTTACCGTATCATTGGCACCCTTGAACCTATGGATATTTCCCAACACAGATGTTGAGGTCGCCACTGCCGCAGTGGCCAAACTACTTTTTACTACAAATTCCCTTCGTTTCATATGTTTACTTTCGGTTCACGACCTATTGGTGATGGTATTTGGCTAGTTCTTGGTGATCGGTCTTATTTTAATGTTTTTGAAACTTACGCGATCTCCATGGTCCTGTAAAAGAATGACCCCTTTTTCGGCTTCCCCAAAATTCGGCCATTTTACATATTTACTTTCTGAAACTAATTTTCTATAGGCACCACTGCCTCGTTCATAATCCAAGACTTTCATTCCGTTGAGCCAATGCTCCACATGATTATTTTCTGAAATGATATGGGCCGTATTCCATTCACCAATGGGATTTACGGGCTTGTTCGAGTCGGCTTTGATCAAATCATATAAAGAAGCCAAGGTGCGGCTACCTTCATGGTTGCCTAATTTTGCATCAGGATGCCGGGCATCATCCAAAATCTGGTATTCCAAGCCAATCGATGATCCTGGTCCTTTGTTTAGTTCGGGATCTACATAATATTTTATACCACTATTGGCCCCTTCGGTAATCTTAAAATCAACTTTCAATTCAAAATCCCCATATGCGTCGGTAGTTACGATATCTCCCCCAGCAGCGGATTCTTCACCACCGGACGATAAGACGGTCAAAACGCCCTCGGAGATTTCCCAACCATTCGAAGGAAAGCCATCCAATCGTGCCCCACGCCAACCTTGGGTCGTCTCACCATCCCAAAGCATTTTCCAACCTTTCTTAACTTCGTCGACTGCCACATAGTTTTTCGTGATCAAGGGTTTTAAGGGGGTATTCATGGAATATTTGGAAAGGCTATCGGTCAATATTTTTATGTTTTTCCAGATAATTTCCGTACCCTCTTTTTGTTCTTTTCCTATACTATGTACCTGAAGGGCCATGAAGCCGCTAGCCGTTTTGTCGTCTATCAAATGGGCGGCAGGAATGCCATTGATCCATGTTTTTAAGGTATCCCCAATAGCCTCAATGCGATAATGGTTCCAATCGTTTTGCTTGAAGGCCTTTTGGGCTTCCGGTTTGCCTTCAAGGTTATATAACCACCCCCTTCTGGCTTCATCATAAATGCCCGCGCTCCAGGCACGATCGGAGGGGTCTATTTCAATTTGATAGCCATGGACCCTTCCGTCCATATAATGCGGGTAGCTATTACTTCGGATTTGTATTCCTGAATTCATGGTCGAATCAACCAAATAATCCAATTCCAAAATAAAATCACCGTACATCTTATCCGTGGTCAAAAAGGAATTTGGGGTGTTTCTAACAGTACTACCAACGATAGCCCCGTCACGTACTTTATAATTGGCTTTGCCACCAATTTGCGTCCATTCGTCCAAGGTTTGTCCATCAAAGAGGGATACCCATGGGGTAGTATCTTTTTCGGATTCGTTGCAGCTGAGAAATAGCAGCCCAATCAGCAGGTAAATCAGTTTCTTGGGAGTGGTTTTTTGAAGTCTCATAAGTGTGATATGGTTTAATGAACTAAAGATAATCCCTAATATCTATATATAAAAAAAAGCGACCCGTTAAAGTCGCTTTCCAATATTATTTATCAATCAAGATCCGCTAATGGGTGCCTTTTTTCAACAATTTCGGGTATTTCGCCTTGAATCTATTGTATCTGGGTATCGAGATATTGATGATGTATGGGTTGTTGGGGTTCAGTCTTTCATAATCCTGATGGTACTCCTCGGCTTTATAAAATTTGTCCAATCTCTCCACCTGCGTGACAATGGGATCATCATAAACCTTGTCTTTTGTCAATTGTTCAATATAATCCTCGATGATCTTTTTCTCCTTATCATTAGTATAAAAGGCAATTGAACGGTATTGGGCACCGTGATCTGGCCCCTGGCGGTTTAAGGTCGTAGGGTCGTGGGAACCAAAGAAAACCTTTACCAAGGTTGCAAAATCGACCTCTTTTGGGTCATAATACACTTTGACCGCTTCGGCATGACTCGTCAATCCCTTTCCCACTTGCTCATAGGTGGGATTAACCTCAGTTCCTCCGGCATATCCTGAAATAACTTCCTTAACTCCTATTACATCTTCATAGATGGCCTCAACACACCAAAAACAACCACTGGCGAAATAGGCAACATCATATTGCTGTAATTCCTCATCGGTGAGCTTGACCAACTGTTCGGTTTCGTTTGTAAGGACTTCCTTATTTTTCTTCTTCGTACTGCTTTCACAACTAATTGAAAACAAGATGGTACATGAGAGGATCGTTGTTTGTATAAGCTTCATTTTTATGTTTTATTTATTTGTAGGCTATTGAAACCAGAGCTTACAATGTGTTGTGTTAAACTACGTTAACTAAACTAATTTGATGGCCCATTGAATATTTCCTTAAAAAAATAGATCATTGCATCCCATGCCCGCTTATTCGATTTTGGCTCAAAGAACAGCCCTTTTTCGGGGAATTTTGCTTTGGGATTGGTAAAGGCATGACCTGTATGTCCGTAAACGTGGATGTTCCAATCCGCTTTGTGATCATTCAATTCATGGGATAGCTGTATCAGGGCATCAGGCAATGCCATGGGGTCTTCCCATCCGTGCAAAACGAGTATGGAACTTTGAATTTCTTTATCGGGATGGGGATTAGGTGGGTCCAATAGTCCATGGAAACTTACCACCCCACCGATCTGCGTACCCGAGCGGGCCAGGTCCAAAACACATTTACCACCAAAACAAAAACCGATAGCCCCGATTTGTGATTCATTAACGGCTTTGTGTTTTTTCAAGGTATTAACGGCCAATATCATTCGCGACACCAATAAGGGTCTGTCAAGGTCCAATTCATCCATGAGTTTTTGGGCCTCATCGGGGCCATTGGCCCTTCGTCCTTTTCCATAATTGTCAATAGCAAAACCAACATAGCCCAATTTGGCCAATTCAGTGGCCTTTTCAACTTCAAATCCGGATTGCCCGCTCCACATATGGGAGACTAGGATTCCTGGTTTTGTATTGCTGTTGGAATCATCCCAAACAATAACGCCCTCAAACTCATTTTTGGACGTGTCCTGATATATTATTTTTTCCTTGATGATCATATTGTCGGAAGTAAGTGCTATAAATTAATTTGAAGTGTATTCCATTTTATCAATCAATCTATAAACATATTTCATAAAAACCAATACATAATAAAGACTTTAGGCTTCAATTGTGTTATAACTGTCTTAAAATTATGATAAATAGGGCTTTTGTTCATGAATACTTAATAACTATTTCGGATATTACTATGTTTTACCTACTTTTTGCTGTAGGTTAGGCACGGCTTTTACGACTATTATTGCGTAGTGTAAAGATTTAGTGAAAAAGAAAATACAAACATTAACTTAGATTAGATTTAAAATTATGGGTAGACCCGCAACAAAACCGACTGAATTAAGAGACGGTTACTATATAGAAATTAGAAATAGAGGTTCCAAGGCTGGTGTTAAGATTAGAAGGGATACCAAGGAACAAATGCTCAGGGCTATAAAAGAGTATGAAGTGTCAAAGGATGTTGTCGTGATTGGCGAGGTAAGTAAAGGAAAGATCCTGGATACTGCCGTAAAATAAATTCCATTTATTTCATGTACCGTGGATTTTTGTAATCAAATCCATCAAAATTCACCTTTTTTTAGTGAGGTATTGGGTAGAAATAGCCGATAAAATACACATACGTTCGGTAAGGTGTTTTGGGTATGCATTACGTTCATCCGGCATTTTTGGCACTTTATCCCGATTTCTGTCAGTTATCGAAAAATAAGGGGTTTTGAACGTTTTACAACCCTTGGGGATACGTTCTGCTGCGTTTTTATTATATAAAAACGCAAGTCATGAAAACTATCTTTACTTTACTATTTGTTCTTACGATCGGAGTAACGGCCCAAGCCCAGGATACCAAGTCAGATGTTAAAGTGGAAACTGCCCAAATG
>NZ_JBATHS010000232.1:0-32420 GCF_049667165.1 Maribacter sp. | reverse complement strand
CGTTAAAAGATATAGACCTAAAAAACGGAGCATATAGTGTAGGTTTTAGACATTATACCGTAACCGATAGTACAAGAATTTATCAAATTGTAAATGACTTTAATAACCAATTCATACATAGGCCAATTCCCATTAGTATATGGTATCCGACCAGTATTGAAAATAGCAGTGCCAATCAATTGACAGTTTTGGATTATTTGGGGATTTTGAAAGAAGAGGAAGAATCGAATAACTTGCCAAACGAGTTATTGCTGGATTGGTTTCCTGACTTAGGGGATACACCGCAAAATAGAGCCCATCTGTCTGAAAAAGTATATGCTTTCTCCAATGCCATTTTTTTAGAAGGTAAATTTCCTGTCGTAGTCTATGCCCCAAGCTATCAAGCCTCATCAATTGAAAATTTTGCGTTATTCGAATATTTGTCAAGTAATGGTTACGTTGTGATATCAAGTCCTTCAAGGGGGACAGATACAAGATGGTTGGATGGGGGGACTACAAAAGATATGGAAACACAATCTAGGGATGTGGAATTTCTTTTAAAAGAAATTCATAAATACACAACTATGGACTTCGATAGAATAGCACTTATGGGCTTTAGTTTTGGCGGACTGTCCAATGCTATAACGGTTATGAAAAACAAAAACATAAATGCCATAGTAAGTTTGGATGGAACTGAAAGATACAATTATCCTGTACTAGAAAAATCACCCTACTTTAGCTTAGAAAAGTTTACTATTCCTTACATCCATTTTGCCCAAAAAGAAATTCCAGAAGATGTACTTCGCAGTGATAAAATACCTGCTGGGTTGAATTATAAATTCCAACTGTACGACTCCTTAATGTATAGCGATGTCTATAGTTACAAATTCCATGACTTAACACATTCCCATTTTGGTACTATTGGTGTCTTATTTGGTTATAGGGACAAAAGACAGGACAAAAGTGATGTTGAAATTATGGCGTCCTACAAACTACTTTCCCAACATACCTTGCAATTTCTGAATGCCACGTTGAAAAATGAAGGGAACGCCAAGGAATTCCTTGAAAATAGTCCTGATAAAAATGGCATCTCCGAAGCCTTGGTTTCGAAAAAAATGAAAAAATCACATCCAAAAGAATTTGATTTTAATGAATTGGCACTCAAACAGGGATATCGCGATTTAATTCCATTATACGAAGAAGCAATAGCCAAACACCCTTCACTAAAGCTTGAAGAAGGTGTGTTAAACAACCTCGGCCTTCGGTTATCATTTAACGCTGGCAAGCTGGAGCAAGGTATACATGTCTTTTTATTGGCTGTACATATCTACCCGAAATCAGCAAATATATATGATAGTTTAGCCCTGGCTTATCTTTACAATAAGGATATTGAAAACGCTATTTCGAACTACAAGAAGTCGTTGGAATTAAATCCTGAAAACCAGAACGCCCTTGATAAACTTAAACAATTGGAGGAATAAAGCCAGTCGCTATCAATGCAGGTCGATGTGTGTCATACCCCAAAATGACAAATAGATTTTAAAACTAAAAAAGGGAGAGCCGAAAACCAAACAGAGTAGGCATCAATTAAAACTAAAAATATGAAAACAACACCTAAATTTTTTATGCTTCTAAGTATGACCATTATGTTATCAACTATATTCAGTTGTAAACAACAACCTGACACTTCTGAAAAATTGGAAGCACCCAAATCTGCTACGGTAGAGGAACTTGGGCAAATGAACCGGGATTTTGCAAAAGCATTAACTGCAAAAGATGCTGTGGCTGCCGCCATTGTATATGACGAAAATGCATCTATACTGCCGCCTAATGAACCTATTGTTACCGGACGTGCCAATATTCAGGCATATTGGCAAGGCGCTATTGATGCTGGAATTATAGATGCGACCGTACAAACGATTGATGCTAAAAGCAATGGTAATTTAGGCTACGAAATCGGAACGTTTACCATGCGGTTTCACGGAGCGAATAACGATACGATCGTAGAAGTTGGAAAATACACCGAAATACTGGAACGTAATGAGGAGGGGAAGTGGATTTCCACCTATGGTATGTGGAGTAGTAATGCACCAATGCCCACAGAATAAAAGTACGAATGCATAACAAGGCTTATAAGCAACAAGCCCGTCAGGGTCGTTCTGACGGGTTGTTTGCCTGCCGGCCTACCGGCTGGCGCAACCAAGCTACTTCAATCCCTTGGCAGTAAACCGAAAATAATGAAAAATAACTTCATTACGATAAGCATGGTAATGTTGACCATGAACATCGGTTAGCGGAATTCAATCATGGGACAACGTAGCTCAAAATGATACCTATTGGTAAATAGTTGACAATCGATTCTTAACGGTTTCATTGATTTATTTTTTTCGACTTTTGGAATTGTCTCAGCTATGGTAAAAGTGCTTGGACTTAAAAAATCATAATAAACCGAGATAATAAAAACAAGGCCCTTTCAGAAAATATTGAGAGGGTTGAACCTTAAGCATTACTCCTAAAACCTTAAATTTTTGTTAAACAACTATTTTTATAGTTATATAACTACTATTTTAGTTATCAATTTGGAATGCTTATAAAATCAAATCGATAATGAAAAATATTTTGTTTCTATTTTTAATTGTGTTTTGTTTTAGCACTTGTAATGACCAGAATAAAAATCATAAAACAGCTTCGCTTGTGACACAACCTAATGTGTTTCAAACTCAGATCGAAAACATTATTCAAGACTATATAAAATTGGATATTTTCTCAGGGGTTGTATTGGTTGCCGATAAAGGCGAAGTCTTGTTTCATCAGGCCTATGGTCTAGCCGATAGATCAGCAAACAGAAAGAACACCCTTTATAACCTTTTTGATATTGGGTCAATGAATAAAACATTCACTTCGATAGTTATAAAACAATTGGAAAATGAAGGAAAATTGAGTTTAGATGATAATCTCACTGATTACATTGATGGTTTTGAAGACCCCAGCGTAAAACATGTAACGATTGCTCATTTATTGTCACACACCTCAGGATTTGGAGATTATCATACACCCGACTACTTCGATTTGCCAAAAAATGAAAAATCCCTGCAATCAATCATAGAAAGGGCAAAAACATTTCAACTTAATTTTGAACCTGGCAGTGAAAATGATTATTCCAATTTGGGATACGTCATCCTGGGCGGCATCATCGAAAAAGTAACGGGAGCTTCCTACTTTAGGAATGTAAAAGATAGAATCGTAGACAAGCTGGGATTAGAAAACACCTATTTAAATGATTTTGAAGGCTTGGATAATCGGATTGCCATAGGGTATTATTATTCTCCCTTAGGAAAATTAGAAGTAAGTACCCCTACACAGGATGTTCCTAATCCGGACGGTGGTTTTTTGTCCACCACAGCAGACGTAGTTAAATTTTATAGATCTTATTACAATGACACTTTGTTGCTTTCCGAAAAAATAAAAGCCAAAGATCCTTTTTTTCAATATTTGAAGAAAATGAAACCTGGTGAGGGCATCATGGCAGCAGGAGGCTTTGACGGTTTTAATAGCGCCTTATTTCAGATAATCGATGAGGACAAAACCATAGTTGTGTTTGCCAACATGGATGAGCCCGTTGCTGAAAGAATTGCCATGGATATTTTGTCCACCTTACAGGGTAAAATTCCAGAGAAACCCAAATTACCAGCGATTCAAAGTGTGCGTAAAGCCTATGAGAAAGGTGGTATAAATTATGTAAAATCAAATTTCAATGATCTTATAACCAATTTTCATCCAACTGATCCCAAAGATATTATTTTAAACGCCCTTGGATACGCCTATCTGTTTGAAGCCAACGATGTTTCAAAAGCTGTTGAATTGTTCAAGCTAAACATTGAATTATTCCCAGATGTAGCAAATTGTTACGATAGTTATGGAGAAGCCCTACTACAAAAAGGAGATACCATAAACGGTATTAAAGCATATAAAAAGGCTTTGGAGTTGAATCCTGGATTACCTTCGGCAATTCATGTTTTAAATGAACTTGATGTCAATTAAATAGATAAAGACCTAATGCCAACCTAGGTAACAAGGAAGCAGGTCTGAAACATTCGCCGGCTATTTGTTGCGACCATTACCCTTATTCATTGGTCGGATTGATTTTGGGTACTATTGCCTGATTTCTTTGGCAACATATCGAATTATTGCGAAGTACTCGACAAAAGCCCATAAGACTGTGTTGAAAACAATGGTCAAGAAATAGTAGGATTCAAACCTCAAAAATATTCAACGAAATCATATGCCTAAACACGAACCGAAATCCGGACAGATACGTGGTAAAATTATCCAGATATGGATAAAGAACAGAAGTATAAAAAGGACTCCTATGAGTAAGGCATGGCTAATATAGACTACATCCCCTGCAGGTTTAAGTTTTGGCCATAATAACCCAAAACATCCTATGACAAAGAGAAAGAAAGGAACTCCTGAGAAAAAAAGAAGAAACTGTAAGCTAAATTGACCCTGCAAAACTCCGTAAAAGACAATGCCGGTAAGTATCGAAAGAATCAATAGTATCCAGTAGATGCTTTTGTTTGTGCGTTTTTTGGTATTTTCCATATTCTATGATTTTTATGCAATACCAAAGGTATTCCCTATCCTGATTATCCTAAATGATACATATCATACCCTGTGGCTGTTGAACGTCTTTTGTAAGGAATCCACCAGTTTTGAATGGAATACATATGATCGGCAAGAAAACGAATGCACAACATCGTATTCCATCAATTGCGGACACCTCCCTATAGAAGCAGGAATAAATCAAATGGAACATAAGTAGTGCAAGCCCTATTTTAAAAGGGAAGCACCTGACAGGGTATAGCCGAATTTCCTATTCGGAAATTCATTCTTATTATTTATCTTTCGGCTACATCAGAAAATCAATTTCAACCTGTAGCTCTATTTCAGGACAGGACAACTATAAATATACAGCGCTTAATGTCAAAAAAAACATGGATATTACTTGGGTTTATTGTTGTAAAGTTTCTACTGCAATACCATTTAATAAACCCTATATACGATCTACAAAGGGATGAATACCTTCATCTTGATCTAGGTCAGCATTTGGCATGGGGCTATGTATCTGTTCCGCCATTGACTTCATGGATTTCGAAAGTCATTTATCTCTTGGGAAATTCAGTTTTTTGGGTCAAGTTCTTCCCGGCCTTATTTGGTGCATTGACCATTTTCATAGTATGGAAAGCCATTGAGGAACTAAAAGGAAATCTGTTTGCACTAATATTGGGAGCAACTTGTGTTTTATTTTCTGCCCTGTTAAGACTTAATACGCTATATCAGCCAAATTCATTTGACGTTTTAAGCTGGACAATGCTTTACTTCATTATGATCAAATATTTCAACACCGAAAAAACGAAATGGCTGTTTGTGGCAGCTATCGTATTTGCCTTTGGCTTTCTAAACAAATACAATATTGTTTTTTCGCTTATCGGCTTTATTCCGGCTGTTTTACTAACAAAGCAACGTAACCTGTTCCTTCAAAAAAAAGTATACATTGCCCTACTTTTGGGCCTATTGTTGATTTCACCAAACCTGTGGTGGCAATACCAGAATGATTTTCCCATAATCCACCATTTAAATGAATTGGCAGACTCCCAATTGGTACATGTAGACAGGCTCGGGTTTTTAAAATCACAACTGCTTTTTTTCACAGGCTCCTTATTTGTTATTATTTTGGGCTTGTATGCGCTACTGCGTTACAAACCATTTGAAAAATATAGACCGTTCTTTTGGGCATTCTTTTTTACACTTTTGGTTTTTCTGTATTTCAAAGCAAAGGACTATTACGCCATCGGGCTATACCCAATTTATATTTCTTTTGGTTCCGTTTTTCTCGCCAATAGGCTACGGAAAGGATGGAAAAAAATAGTACAACCCATAGCCATCGCTATTCCGATCTTGTTTTTTATTCCCATGTACACTATTGCCTTCCCCAATAAAAGTCCGAAATATATCATTGCACATTCCAGCAAATATAAAGAGATGGGAATGCTACGATGGGAAGATGGGCAAGACCATTTGCTGCCTCAAGACTATGCGGATATGCTGGGCTGGCAAGAACTCGCCAAAAAGGTAGATTCCATCTACAAGGAAATGCCCAGCCCTTCCCAAACCCTAATTCTTTGTGATAATTATGGACAGGCAGGCGCCATAAATTATTATACCAAAGAGGGAATAAAAGCGGTTTCCTTTAATGCAGACTATATCAATTGGTTTGATCTTGAACAACACTATCTTCATCTCATAAGGGTTAAAGATTATGCCGAAAAAGATGATGAATTTAGCAAAACCAGTCCGTATTTTGATTCCTCAGTGATAGCGGATTCAATAACCAATAAATATGCGAGAGAATATAAAACATTGATATTTGCTTTCACATCGACGAAAATCAATATTAATAAAAGAATAAAAAGCGAAATTGAAGACGTAAAAAACGACCGCTAATACCATGGCGAATGGTTGCTTTTTGGCCTTTAAAATAAAAACAAAATCAAACCGACCGAAATACATACCGTTCCGAATATACCTTCCCCAATGCGACTACAGGAATATGGGGTTGGTATTTTCAGTGCCGCTTTTACGAAATCAGCGCTAAAAAAGGCATTAAGTAAAAAGTGCATAACGGTAAATGATGTCATTGCCACTTCGGCAACGTTAATCCATGGTGGTGAATGCATTGGCCTGACCATTCCAAAGGAAGTCAGTCCGAAGAAGAAACTGATCCTTCCGCTTAAGGTGTTGATCGAAGATGATCATCTAGCGGTAATCCATAAACCTGCCGGCATCTTGGTCAGCGGCAATACTTTTAAAACCATTGCCAATGCCTTACCGCAAAACATACAACCAAGCATCCTTGATGATGCGACAAAACCGCAACCTGTGCATCGATTGGATTATGCGACCACAGGTGTTTTATTGGTCGGTAAAACGAGTAGCGCTATTCGTGCCTTGAACAGGATGTTTGAAGACAATATGGTTGAGAAAACCTACTATGCCGTCACTATTGGCAATATGAACGATCAAGGGAAAATCACTTCGGAAATTGAAGGCAAGAAATCACAGTCGAATTATAACCTAGTGGAAGCTGTTTCCTCAATACGATTCGGAAAACTCAACTTGGTGGAATTGAAGCCTAAAACAGGTAGAAGGCATCAATTGCGTAAACATCTCTCCAGTATCGCTCATCCGATACTCGGAGATAAGGAATATGGTATCGAAAATTTAATCTTGAATGGCAAGGGCTTGTATTTACACGCCTATTCGTTGTGTTTTATACATCCATTTACATCGCATCAAGTCTATATAAAAGCTGAACTGCCCCAAAGATTCAAGAAAATATTCAGTGCGAAGATAGCCGAAATCCCCAAGGACGAAGACTCGGATTAATCACCTTATGAAATGAGGGAATTCTTTCTCAACAACAGCGCTTTGGCTTAAAAACAGGAATAGGGTATTCGGTTTGGGAAATTTGGTGAAGGCATATCGTATGCTGGGGTACCATAAAGTTCAGTAACTTCGTACATAAATGTATTGGGCATGGCACCCTTCGCGATGCTAGAAGGTTATACACCCACTGTAAGCATAAAATCTATGGAAGAAAAATACGCCATTCTACCGGATCGGGTAAAAGCTGCCGTAATAGACGCAATTGTTCATATAGCTGCCATGTATGGCATTTCTGAATTCCTGAACGTATTCGAGCATGTTCCCGACGGCGTGCGTATTATGGCGGCCATACTTATTTTTCTTTTGTATGATCCTTTTTTTACCAGTTTTTATGGAGCAACCATAGGACATTCATACAGTAATATTCGTGTTAAAAAAGATGCGGATACCACAAAAAATATC
This sequence comes from Maribacter sp., assembly GCF_049667165.1. GTDB lineage: Bacteria > Bacteroidota > Bacteroidia > Flavobacteriales > Flavobacteriaceae > Maribacter_A. The sequence goes on along the minus strand of NZ_JBATHS010000232.1, from coordinate 24,533 downwards.
TCATTTCCTATAGCAGTAGTGTGTTTTATCTTAAAAGCCTCATTGGGTTGGATATCCTTGTTGACCGTTACGGGAACTAAAAAGAGAAAAGCAATCCATGATTTTGTGGCTAAATCTGTGGTTGTAGCGGTTGCCGATTAAGAATTCGACCAAAGGCCAATTCGGTGTAAGTTTTCTTAGTGGCAAAAATTCAAATACGGCCACTAACCTTTGCTTTTGGAGATGGCGTCCCGCAACATAGCAGAACCTAAGACCCTAGTAATGCCTTTGAAAATATCAGGAATGAAAAAATATTGGATTCTCATCGTATTGTTTTTTATTGGATTACTGATTTCAGCGATTGATCCCCATGATTATTTTACGTGGCTACTTGAGGTTTTTCCGGGTATCCTGGGGTTGGTGATACTCGTGATGACATTTAACAGCTTTCGATTCTCCTATTTGACCTATATGTTGATATTGGTTCATTGTTATATCTTATTTATCGGCGGACATTATACCTATGCCGAGGTTCCGCTGTTCGATGAGATCAAAGAAATATTTCATCAAAGCAGAAATAACTATGACAAAGTCGGGCACTTCGCACAGGGATTTGTTCCTGCCGTGATCATCAGGGAGTTGTTCATTAGAAAGGCGATTGTCAAAAAAGGCTACTGGCTCTCATTTCTTACCATATGTGTATGCATAAGTGTAAGTGTGTTTTATGAGTTTTTAGAGTGGTTTGTTGCCATCGCATCAGGACAATCCGCAGAAGCATTTCTTGGTACCCAAGGCTATGTATGGGATACTCAATCAGATATACTTTTCGCATTGATAGGGGCCGTGAGTATGATCGTCTTTCTTTCGAAATATCATGATAAACAAATAGCCAAAATAAAAAACGGCGTACAGTAATCCGCTGGGTTCAATGCCTTTGATTTCAAGCAGGAAAATCAAAGGCAATCGATTGCTAGATGTTGTTTATTTAGTACATTGGTCTACAATTTCCTTATTCCAAAGAACGGCTATAGACCCTTACAAAATGCGCTCAGAATTTACCCCAAAATTGTTTTCACTTCTTAAAGAAGGGATTTCCAGGGAAACAGTATCAAAAGATATAATCTCTGGGATAATTGTCGGAATTGTAGCATTGCCCTTGGCGATTGCTTTTGCGATAGCCTCTGGTGTTTCACCTGAAAAAGGATTGATCACGGCGATAATCGCAGGGATTATCATTTCTGTTTTGGGAGGTAGCCGTGTTCAAATAGGAGGCCCAACAGGGGCTTTTATAGTCATTGTTTATGGCATTGTACAAGAATTTGGTTTAAATGGGTTGACCATTGCCACATTCATGGCCGGTTTTATCATTATCGGGTTTGGTTTAGCTAGGCTGGGCAACCTACTGAAATTTATTCCGTATTCTTTGGTTGTTGGTTTTACCAGTGCCATTGCCCTTATCATTCTGTCATCACAGGTAAATGATTTCTTCGGATTGGGCATTAAAAATGTCCCCTCCGATTTTTTGGAAAAATGGACGGTTTATTTTGGGAATTTTCGTCAGCTCAACGGGTATGCCATGGCCATTGCCACGGTCACAGTGCTATTAACGCTTCACTTCCAAAAAGTGATAAAAATGATTCCCGGTTCAATTATCGCCATCATTTTATCGACCATCGTTGTGAAATTGTTCGAGATACCTGTTGATACCATTGAAAGTAACTTTGGCGATATTCCGAACAAATTGAACATGCCTACGATTCCTGCCGTTGATTTCAACACCATACAATCCCTTATTCAGCCTGCATTTGCCATAGCCATATTAGGTAGTATAGAGTCATTGCTATCTGCCGTGGTATCCGATTCCATGATAGGTGGCAAACATCGTTCCAATATGGAATTGATAGCACAAGGCGTAGCCAATATTTTTTCAGCCCTTTTTGGGGGAATTCCCGCTACAGGTGCTATCGCGAGAACGGCAACCAATGTGAAGAACGGAGGACGCACTCCGATTTCGGGGATCATTCATGGGGTTATTTTGTTGACCATAATGATGCTCTTTGCCCCTTATGCCAAATTGATACCCCTCTCCTGCTTATCAGGTATCCTCATCGTTGTTGCCTATCATATGAGTGAATGGCGACAGTTTGCATCAATTATGAAAGGAAATCGAATGGACATTATCATTCTATTGACCACCTTTTTCCTCACTGTACTTTTTGATTTGGTCATCGCAATTGAAATCGGAATTGTTCTGGCAAGCTTGCTCTTTATGAAAAAAATGAGTGAATCCGTGCACATTCAAAATATAACCTCCGATGATGTTAATGGCGAGCATCTTTTTGACCATGAGAATTTAGAAATACCCCAGAATGTCATCCTGTATGAAATCAATGGCCCTCTTTTTTTCGGTGCTGCAAGACAGTTTCAAGAAACGATTACCCAAACAAGTATACAACCCAAAGCGGTGGTGATACGAATGCGTTACGTTCCACTCATAGATGCAACCGGGTTTCAAAGTTTAAAGGAGATTATCAAAACATTCAAGTCGAAAGAAATAGCCGTTATTATTTCCGGGGCCAATGAGGCGTTACTTAAAGACTTCGAAAAATACCATTTGTATGAGTTCATCGATAAAGATTGTATTGCAAAGAATATAAATATCGCAATTGAAAAGGCAAAGTCCATTTAAAAAAAAGGCTTGGAACTTCATATGGACCCATCCGATGAATTTCAAGAATAGGAATAATCCGGGTAGACCATTCCGGCCTTATCAAACGGCTCAAAAGTTGAAAGATATAACTGTTTTTATTTTCGAAAACTGCCCCGAAATCCTTGGCTTGTACAAGTCGGGTGCCATATAGTAGCCAAGAACATATAATTCGAAGGGTTGGGCCGTGGATAGATTTCGGGATATCGCCTTTATAATCTTTAAGATTATCGAATCTGAGCGCCATAAATAATATATCTTTGAGTATTGATTCAGCCGGTATACGAACCCAATCCCCTAGGTGGTTCCTTGGCAGGGTTGTTCTAAGGTTGAGAAGAAAAAAAATAATAACATTCATTGTGCCTTCATTTTAAGATCATAAATCATGGTGGTCATACTGATGCTCGGTTTTGGTGTTAGCCTTAATAACATGCTCAGGAACAGGTAAGATTGAAGCTGATTGACTACTTGAAATTATATGGTTTCGATGAAATTGAACCTAATGTAACACCTAGTGAAACAACACAAAAAATTATCTGTTTTGGCCTCTACCGCTATTTGCGGAAATGATATTAGTTCTTCCGTCTTATATGTATCGGCCCTGGCAATAGCCTTTGCCGGGCAATATGCTTGGATTACCCTCCTCATTGTATCTTTCGTTCTTTTCCTATTTCGCAAAATATATGGTGAAGTTGTTGGGGCCTTGCCCTTAAATGGGGGTGCGTACAACGCCTTGCTGAATACCACAAGCAAATCGATCGCGTCTTTTGCCGCTACGTTGACCTTACTGTCCTATATGGCGACGGCCGTTATATCAGCCAACGAGGCCATACATTATCTACATCATTTAATACCTGCGATCCCCATAATCATTGCCACGATGATACTGCTGATCTTATTTGCCAGCCTCACTATTGCGGGCGTTTCTGAATCAGCAAAGGTGGCCATTGGGATATTCCTTTTTCATTTAGCGTCTTTTGTGATATTGAGCGCTTTCATCACGTACTTTTTACTACAAAATGGTTTGGGAACTTTCTGGGAAAACTGGAATTTACCGACCATGGGAGGCAACATCACTAATGCTATCTTTCTCGGTTTCGCAGCTTCCATGCTAGGGGTTTCCGGTTTTGAAAGTTCGGCGAACTTTGTTGAGGAACAACAGAAAGGCGTATTCCCCAAAACACTGAAGAACATGTGGATCGTCGTGAGTGTCATCAATCCGCTGGCGGCCCTCTTTGCACTGGCCTTATTCGCCATGCCTTTACTACATAGCGATGCGTATCAAAACACGCTTTTAATAGAAATGGCATCCCATGTTGGGGGCGATTGGTTGGCTATTTTAATAGGCATTGACGCCTTCTTGGTACTCAGTGGTGCTGTATTGACAAGTTTTGTCGGGGTCTCGGGTTTATTGGAACGTATGGCACTTGATCGAATTCTACCGCAGTACTTTCTGAAGAAAAACAAAAGGGGCAGTTCTTATAGAATCATTATTATTTTCTTGCTCTTGACGGTGTCGGTTTTATTGATTACTGCAGGGGATGTAAAATTATTGGCCGGTGTATACACCATTTCCTTTTTATCAGTAATGGCTTTATTCGGAGTGGGCAATATATTGCTTAAAGTGAAAAGAAACAGTTTGCCCCGTCCTGAAAAAGCGAGTTGGATCGCTATCTTCATAGCCATTTCAGGGGTTATCATCGCTTTGATCGGAAATTTGGAGATGCCATCCCAAGAGGGTGTTCAGAGTAATCTTTCGATCTTTCTTGAATACTTCATCCCCTCCATGGTATTTATTATAGTAATGCTCAATAGAACCGTGTTGCTTAAGTTTTTATTGAAGTTGATCCATACGGTCTTTGACCCGGTTAGGGTTTTTGTGTTGAACACAGATCGAAAAATACTTGCCGTCATCGACGAGATCAATTCGCAGGAATTTGTCTATTTCACCAAAGGTGATGACGTAGCGACCTTGAACAAGGTAATGCTCTATATCCAAAAAAACGAGCATACCAAGAAATTAAAGGTGGTTACTGCAACCAAGAACGGCCCAAAGATCACGCCCCAGCTCAGAAACGACATCGATGTGGTGGATCGGGAATACCCGTTGATAAGTATTGAATTTATAGAATTGAATGAAAGTTTTAGCCCAGAACTCATTACGCGATTGTCCAAAGAATGGAAAATCCCGATAAACTTTATGTTTATTGGTTCTCCGGGGAACCGTTTTCCGTATAAGATCGAAGAGCTTGGGGGCGTACGATTGATAATTTGATAAAAAAAGCCTAAAACCAACTTGTTCAAGAAGGCATGTCAACCTTCTTATTATTTGACACTGATGGTTCTATCTACCCTATATTCTCCCGAGAGTCCCCTAATCAGGGAATATTTTAAATATACATGGTCTACATCCGGATTTTTATTATTTTCCCGTGATGTCAGATCTGTACACCTAATACCAATGCCCAGCCTCGGCGAGAAGCTACAATACAAATAAGGAACTTTGAACACGAACGATGCTTTCTATCTAGGTAAGGATGAACCGAATAAAGGTTGTTTATTGGCCTTACGGGATATCATCCTTACTGAGGACTATAACCTTTCCGAAACCAAAAAATACGGTATGCCATGCTTTTGCTACCGAAATAAAATGTGCTGCTACCTTTGGGTCGATAAAAAAACGGACGAACCCTATATCCTTTTTGTGGAAGGCGCATACTTGAACCACCCTGGACTGGAAATTGGCAAGAGGTCCCGAATGAAAATATTCAAGGTAGACCCGAATAAGGACCTCCCTAAAACAACAATTCACTGGATTTTAAAAAAAGCGGTAGACCTCTATCGCAACGGAACGATACCAGTGAAATGAATGCCCTAGGGCCTCCTTAAAATCCCAAACGTTACACGTATCAATTTTTCGTAAAATCATTCCCATCCTTTTTATTACCCGATTAAAGATTTAACTTTATGGACATTCAAATAACCTCCAATGAAAAATCCAATAATGGCATTCCTAAGCTTCGGTTGCCTCTTTTTGTTCGTTTTTAGTTGCGCTACAAAACAAAACCCCAACACTGATACGGAAGAATGGATTTCTTTGTTCAATGGAACGAATTTGGAAGGGTGGACCCCCAAGATCAAAGGATTCGAACTCGGTGAAAATGCCCTCGAGACCTTTGGCGTTACCGATGGCAATCTACGGGTCTCCTATGCGGCTTATGATTCCTTCGACAGTAAATTCGGCCATCTTTTTTATAAGACCAAGTTTTCACATTACCGCTTAAAAGCCCAATATAGAATGGTAGGGGAACAGGTCAAAGGAGGCCCTGAATGGGCCTTTGCCAATAACGGTTTTATGCTGCATTGCCAAGACCCTAAAACCATGACCCTAAATCAGGATTTTCCCCTATCGATGGAGTTTCAATTACTGGCCGGTAAGGATGAGGGTGAACGCCCAACGGGGAATCTATGCACACCGGGCTGCCATGTGCACATCGATGGAACATTGATTGAGGATCATTGCATGCCCAATACCAAGGGCGCTACCTACCCCATCGAAAAATGGGTGAATATCGAGGCGGTGGTCTTAGGCGATTCCATCGTTCACCAAATTGTGGAAGGCGATACGGTAATTACCTTTACCAAACCCGTTATTGGAGGTTTTTTAGAAGGATTGGATAAAACGCAATTTAAGGATGGCACGCCCATGACCGAAGGCTTTATCGCCTTACAAGGTGAGAGCCATGATACTGAATTCCGGAATATCGAAATATTGGATTTATGTGGTTGTACCGATAAAAAAGCCTTGAATTACAAGTCTTATTACATTAAGGGCGACCCATCGGAGTGTAAATATGAATAACTTATAAAAACTATAGAGCAATTGGAAAGGACCCTAGAGGAGCAACGAAAGGAATTTATGGAAGGTAAATTCTTGGCGACCCCGTTGGCGGGAATGATCGTTTGGTTGATCATCGGGTTTGCAGGTATTTTCTTGCCCATAACCGCTACGGTCTGGGTATTGTTCATCGGTACCGGAAGTATTGTTTATTTAGGGCTATTTATTTCAAAATTCACAGGGGAAAATTTTTTGGACAAGACCAAACCCAAAAATACATTCGACCGTTTGTTTATGTTTACGGTGGCCCAAGCGGCCTTGGTCTATGCCATTGCCATCCCCTTTTTTCTTATCGATTATTCCTCTTTGCCCTTGTCTGTGGGTATATTGACCGGTTTAATGTGGGTCCCATTCTCCTGGATAATCAACCATTGGGTCGGATTGTTCCATGGCATCACAAGAACGATCATCATAGTAATACTTTGGTATCTTTTCCCCGAATTGCGTTTTGTGACCATACCCTTTGCCATTGTCCTGATTTATTTGATTACCATAGTGATCTTGCGTAATCGAAAAAGAGCCACCTGAAAAAAAAAACACATAGTAAGCCCAAAACTCCTATGTTGAAATATATGGGACCAATTCCCCTTTTTCATAGGCTTTATCCCGTGGGCGCAGGCAGATGAATCCGTCGGAAAGGGCCAAACTGGTCAAATCTCCCGAACCATTTTCCCGTACGGGACTCGCCCAAAGTACTCCTTTTTTGTTTTCCGTGCTTACCTGAACAAAACGGGTCAAAGGGGGATGTACCTGTAGCGTCCCGTCAAATACTACTTCGGTCTTGGGTATTTCGATGTCCATAGAACGATACAACCAGGGTAGAAAATAGACGTGGTAATTCGCAAACGTGGAAACCGGATTACCGGGAAAAGAGAATACGACGGTCTTTAACTCAGGCTGTATACCGAACCAGAAAGGTTTTCCAGGTTTTTGGGCGACTCTGTGAAATACTTTTTGAACTGCAAGCGATTCCATGACTTCAGGAATAAAATCAAATTTTCCCTTAGACACTCCCCCACTTAATAGTACCACATCATAGGTCTTTAATAGGTGGTCTAATTCTTTTTTGATGGAAGCCTTATCATCTTTAAGATGTATTGAGAAGGCCTCGATCTTTTCCTTTTGCAAGGCAGCACATAGCGATAAGGCATTGGATCGTCGTATTTGATGGGGCAAAGGTGTTTCAGCGACCGCAACCAATTCATTTCCCGTGGAGACGACACAGACTTTCGGCATTTTCCTTACCTGTACTTCTGATTTCCCTACGGAGGCCAAAATTCCGATTTCCGCAGGTCCAATACGGCTATTCCTTGGTAATAAAACCGTACCTAAGACCACATCACTCCCTTGAACATGGATGTCTTGTCCTTTTCTAGCTTCCTGTAATAAGGTCGCATACCCGTCAGCAATGGTCACATGCTCGTACATGATAACGGTATCGGCATTTTCGGGAACTATGGCCCCTGTCATGACCTCGATGCAATGATGGAAGTCGTGTAGTTGTTGCTGCCCCATTCCGGCACTTGCCAAACCTTCGATCTTAAAGCGTTCCAACCCTTTTTCAAGGGCCTTTGAATCAATGGCTATTCCATCCTTGGTGGCACGGTCAAAAGGGGGGAAATCCCGATCCGCCAACACCTCTTCGGCCAATATTCTTCCATTGCTTTCAAGTAAGGCTACGGTCTCTACCCCAAAATCAAAAGTATACCGCAATACATTGGCATAAGCCTCATCATAGTTTATCATACCTACAAATCAAAAAAAAACTGTTGATCCAAAGATAAACATTAGTAGACCATCTACATCCATAACTGCATGTGCCTTGGCATCAATTCAGGAAATAGCCCTCAATTTAAACTCATTTTAAGGTTCAAATTCCTTAATTTTAACCTCCTGATACCACGAAAAAATCATTAGTTTCAAGAAGCTTTATTATGACCGAAAATTATTTCAAGACCTACCCCAACAAAGAAGGATTTTTCAATGAATATGGTGGTGCCTTTATACCGCCCATGCTCGAAGAGGAAATGCAAAAAATTACCGATGCGTACTACGCTATCAGTAAATCGCACAGCTTTATTTCCGAACTCCGAAGCATACGCAAACACTATCAGGGTCGCCCTACCCCTGTTTATTACTGTAACCGTCTATCTGAAAAATATGGAGGTCGGATCTATCTTAAACGAGAGGATCTGAACCATACCGGAGCCCATAAATTGAACCACTGTATGGGTGAGGCCCTTTTGGCCAAGCATTTAGGGAAAAAGAAATTGATCGCAGAGACCGGAGCAGGGCAGCATGGGGTGGCATTGGCGACGGCTGCGGCCTATTTTGGTTTGGAATGTGAAATTCACATGGGTGAGATCGATATGGCCAAGGAACATCCGAATGTGGTGCGTATGCGTATTCTGGGAGCGACAGTGGTCCCGGTAACCCACGGTCTAAAGACCTTGAAAGAAGCCGTTGATTCGGCCTTTGAAGCGTATATGAAAGATCCTATTACCACTATCTATTGCATTGGTTCCGTAGTAGGGCCGCATCCCTTCCCCATGATGGTGCGCGATTTTCAGCGCGTGGTCGGGATAGAGGCCAAAGAACAGTTTTTTGATATGACCGGCGAATTGCCCGACAATGTCGTTGCCTGTGTCGGTGGCGGCAGTAATGCCATGGGTATTTTTTCAGCCTTTTTGAATGACAATGAATGTCGCCTATACGGTGTCGAACCAGGTGGCCGCTCTTTGAAACATGGGGAGCATGCTGCAACAATGACCTTGGGTAAACCCGGCATCATTCATGGATTTAAGTGTTATACCCTACAGGACGAGAACGGGGAACCCAGTCCGGTCTACTCGGTGGCCAGTGGCTTGGATTATCCCGGTGTAGGCCCTGAACATAGCATGCTCAAGGATTTGAAGAAAGTATCCTATGAGGTGGTTTCAGACAAGGAGACCATCGATGCCTTTTATGAACTCAGTCGTTTGGAAGGTATTATTCCGGCCCTTGAAAGTGCCCATGCGGTTGCCTACGCCTTCAAATTGGCACAAGAAAAACCACGGGAATCCATTCTAGTGAATTTAAGCGGTAGAGGGGATAAGGATCTTGATTTTGTAGTCGATAATTATGGCCTGCCAGCGAAATAGGGCAACACAGGAATCTTAAAATAGCCCTAAGCCATTTACAAGGAGAACTCTTACACCAACGACCAATACCAAGATGGCGGTGATTCTTTTGATTCCCTTGGCCGATAGCTTTTTAAGGCTAAGTCGAACTCCCAATTGTCCACCGATCAAGACCGTAAGCCCCAATACCAAGGTTTCGACCCAGGGAAGCTCAAGGGTTCCGGCAACAAACAATCCGCCCACACCCGATAGGGAATTCACCAGGATAAAAAAACTGGCCAGGGCTGCTATCTTGATTGATTTGTTCCAATTGATGTGATTCAAGATAGGGGCCAGAAAAATGCCGCCCCCAATTCCCACAAGTCCCGATAACAATCCTATAGCGGCACCGATAAGGTAACTCAGATAAGTCGGATAGACCTTAGTGGGCTCGCTCAATTTAATGCCTGAGGTCTGCCAGATCAAAAACAGGGAAGAGACGATCAATGCCCCCCCTAGGATAATGAAGAAGACCTCTTCCTTCAAACGAAAGGAAGCACCAATGAAGGCCATGGGAATACTGGTCAACACAAAGGGTAGAAAATCCTTTATTCGGGCATGTCCATGTTTAAAATATAGAAAGGTACTTCCTGAGACCACGACCAAGTTGCAGATCAAGGCGATAGACCGTATGGCAAAAAAGCTGACCAAGACCAGCGTTAATAAGGCCAAATAGCTGGAGCCTCCTCCAAACCCAACGGAAGAATACAAGGTGGAGACCACAAAAAAACCAATACTCAAAAGGATTAAACCCTCAATACTTAGCAACATTCGTTTTTAGATTTAGCAATCCCCCTTTAACATTAATGAAGTGCGCACTGGGCCAATAGGCCTCCAATATGGATTGCGCTTGCTGACTGCGTGCACCCGAATAGCAAAGGAGGTATACCGGACGATCAAGTTGTAGCGTATGCTTCCATTTCTCGATGGTATCCAGTGGCAGGTTAATCGTATTGTCGAGGTGAAATTGTTCAAATTCCTGAATCGTTCGTACATCTATGGTATACCTGTTGCCAGCCATCACCAATGCCTCAAAAGCCTCAGCCTCTATTTCATTTTCCTTGCTATCACATTCAAAACCATAGTCGCTTTGCAGTGCGGTAATAGCCAGGTTCGAAGGTATGGGGCCAAACTTGATTTTTTGAAAGTTTTGATCTAAGCCATTGTACAATACTAATTTCCCGGAAAGAACCGCACCAATGCCTGTAAGCACCTTCACGACTTCCAAAGCCTGCAGGTTCCCTACAATTCCAGGTATTACACCAAGAACACCATGTTCATTGCAATTGGGTACTTCAAGGCTGGAAGGCATAGTAGGAAAGAGACATCGATAGGTAGGGCCTCCCTTATAGTTAAACACACTGACTTGTCCTTCATAACCGTGTAATGCCCCATAAACAAAAGGTTTTTTCAATATCACACAGGCATCGTTGATCAAATACCGCGTGGGGAAATTATCAGTGGCGTCGACCACAAGATCGAAATCCGCAATAATCTCCAACGCATTGTCGTTGGCTAGAAATTCAGGATAGGGTACCAAAACCGTTTCCGAATTTTGGCTTTTCAATTTTTTAAGGACCACATCAACCTTGGCTTGCCCTACCTCAGCTTCTGAATACAAAACCTGACGATGTAGATTGGTTACGGACACTATATCGGCCTCAACAATGCCCAAGGTACCGACCCCCATGGCATTTAAATATGTAAGAACGGGAACTCCAAGTCCGCCAGCACCCACGACCAATACTTTGGCCCGCTTCAGTTTTGACTGGGCTTCCGGCCCGAAATCGGCAAGTTGAATCTGTCTTTGATAGCGTTCCGTACTCATACCTAAGGTAATTTTGACAGTGCCTCCCTATATTCCAATTCAGAATTGGCGTTCATTAGAATATGTTCATTTGCGGGATAAACCATATGGGTATCCGAATTGATCAGGAATTTTCTTGGACAGGAGCCATTGACACCTGCCTCCATATAGGATACAGCGGCCTTTAATGCCTCTGCCTCCCAAATGGCACACAACGGTTCAGGCAAAGGATTCTCCTTCAAGCTATAGGTCGTGGCATAGGCATTGCTTTTACGGGCCGCGATCAATTCCCGTAATGCTTTTTCATCGATTAAGGGAAGGTCACACGCCAGTACCAACCAGGCCACATCGGGATGTTGGTTATGGGCCGAAAGAATACCATTGAACGGTCCCTTGAATTTATCCTCATCAACAATGGTATTGAACGTCGGGGCAATTTCAGCGGTTTGTTCTTTTCGAATGCTCATAAAGGTCCTATCACAGACGCGTTCCAATAACCGATAGAGGTATTCGCGCTGGGGAATATCATGATAGACAATGCATCCTTTGTCCGTACCCATGCGCCTACTCTTTCCTCCGGCGAGTACCAAACCATATATTTTAGAGGTTGAAGTCATGTTTGCCTCCCGATTTATGTTCCAATTGTATCGCTGAAATTGTGATATCATGTGATAAGGCCTTGCACATGTCATATATGGTAAGGGCACTGATTGAAACGCCGGTAAGGGCTTCCATCTCGACCCCAGTGCGCTCCGTACATTTTACCGTGCACGCAATATGCAGGCTATTTTCAATGGGTTGAATATCGATATGTATCTTGGAAACATTGAGTTGATGGCACAGCGGGATCAGTTCCGATGTCCTTTTCACCCCTTGTATCCCCGCTATTATGGCGGTTTGGATGATACTGCCCTTGGGGCCCAAAAAATCCTGGGCTTTCAGGGTTTCGAATACGTGCTTGGGAAAAAGGACGTTCCCAGAGGCCACGGCCATGCGTACCGATTCGTTTTTGGTCGATACATCGACCATGGAAGCATTGCCCGCCTCATCAACATGCGATAGTTCCTTGCTCATTTATCCCCCGATTGTTGTCATTGAATTCGTATACGTTCCTTGTTGTTTCTCTTGTGCTTCAAAACCTGTTTTGGCCCTACTGCCTATGGCCTTTAAAAGCTGTTCCTTGACCCTTACCTCAGATGATTCACCTCTGAGGATTTCCCTGATATTCATACAAGGTTGGGCATAAAGACAGGTAATCACATCCCCTGTGGCCGTAATCCGTAACCTATTGCAAGTGCCGCAGAAAGTACGGCTGAATGAAGGAATAACCCCAAAGCTACCTTTGAAACCTGGAATTTTATAATTCATCGATGTCGATGTCGGTTCGGAAGGTAGTTCCTCATAATCCGGATAGGCCTCTTTGATGTGCGCCAAAATACGTTTGTAATCCCATGCATTGCCCTCAAAATGGCGGGAACCCCCATTGAAGGGCATTTCTTCAAGGTATCTCACGCCAACATCGTGGTGTTTGGCCAACGCTAACATGGGGATGATATCTTGTGTGTTCTGGCCGCTTAAGGCGATAAAGTTGATACGTACGTTGAAACCCTCATTGATCAGGCGTAAAACATTTTCATGTACAATGTCATACTGGTCACGCCGTGTTATCCTTTCGAAGGTTTCGCGATTTATAGCATCCATACTAACATTGATGTTTTTGATGCCCAAGGTCTTGAGTTCATCGATATAAGGCCCTATCAAGGTCGCATTCGTGGTTACCGAAATGTCCTTCAATCCCTCCATCTTGGAAAGATTGCGGAGCAATACCATCAAATCCTTACGCACAAAAGGTTCCCCTCCCGTGATCCTGATTTTATCAATACCCTCAGATACCAAGATAGCGCTCAATCTTGACAGCTCTTCTATCGTAAAAAGAGTGTCGCCTTTTGAAAAGTCTATTCCCGATTCAGGCATGCAATAATTACAACGTAGATTGCAACGATCGGTGACCGCCAAACGCAAATAATTTATTTTTCGATTATGGTTATCTATCAACATATTTTAGGGGTGGGCTGAGACCCAAACTGTTTTATCCTTGAACATTTCCTTTTTCCAAATGGGCACCGTTTCTTTCAATGTATCGATCATATACCGACAGGCGTCAAAACAGGCATCCCTATGTGCTGAAGAGACCCCAATGACCACCACGGGTTCCTGAACCTTTTTTAAGCCCACGGCATGCCGCATCACCACCTTGTTCATGGGCCATCTTGCCCCTGCCTGGTCTATGATTTTCCGCATTTCCTTTATCGCCATGGTACGGTACGCTTCAAACTCCAAAGATACAACAGTTTCGTTATCCGTGAAATCCCTTACGGTACCAACAAACACACAGATACCACCGCTCTTGGCGTCAGAAAGTTCGTCATAAACCTGCGCCACATCAATGGCTTCCACAATTTCTATGATTGGTTTTTTCATTATCCTCCACTTACGGGTGGAATTATGGCAATTTCATCCTCATGGTGCAAACGCACTTCCTGAGAGGCATATTCCCCATTAACGGCTACAGCTACGGAGGTCAACCGCTTAAATTCGGGATACGAATCATTCAAATAACGGATCAAATCCTTTACCGATGTCGGTTTTTCCTCCAAAGTGGACAAATCCAACGAGGATTTACCTACAATATCCTTCGTAATCCCAAATAGAAATAGTTCCATATTCCAACCTATTTTTTCTTTTTTAAAAACTGCCTTCAAGCCAAATGGCACTCCTATCAACGCCTCATTACCTCACATGGATTATCGACGACCTTTGTTCCGTGGCTTTGAATTTACATCAAATTTACCAAAATTAAATTGGGAATTTTTTCGATGATTTTATTTAACCTTTCTTTATGTTTATGACTTTGTCGTAAAAAAGTCCTTGAATTTATCGTATTGGTCTAATTTTGTAGTAATGAACGCACCGAAATTCATAAGTAGTCCGCAAAATGCCTTGATACGGCAGGTCATGCTACTTCAGGAAAAATCACGAGAAAGGAAAAAACAGGGATTATTTGGGTTGGAGGGAAGAAGGGAATTGGCATTGGCCCTTAAAGCTGATTATGAGCTTGAATCCGTAATGTACGATCCTGGGATCATTTCAAAGGAAGATACCCTTGCCCTTTTAAAGGAAAGTTCAAACCAACCCGAATTAATTGAGGTTTCCCATGGTGTATATAAAAAACTGGCGTACAGGGATTCCACCGAAGGCCTGATCGCCGTTTTAAAGACAAAAACACATACGCTGGAAGGCCTCGCCCTAAAGGATGAAAACGCCTTGGTGCTGGTTGCGGAATCGCCAGAAAAGCCAGGCAATATAGGGGCCCTGTTACGTACGGCCGATGCTGCCAATGTCGATGCCGTCCTCATCGCCAATCCTAAGGGGGACCTCTACAACCCCAATGTTATCCGCTCGAGTATCGGGTGTGTTTTTACCAGCTGCATCGGTATTGGCAGCACTGCTGAAATCATTACCTTTCTAAAGGAGCATCGTATACAAATATACTGTGCCGCATTATCCGCCTCCAAGGAATATACCCAAACCGATTTCACAAAGGCATCGGCAATTGTTGTGGGGACAGAATCAACTGGGCTTTCACAAGAATGGCTCGAAGCCTCGACGCAAAATATAATCATCCCCATGGAAGGGGAAATAGATTCAATGAACGTCTCGGTATCGGCAGCAATCCTTATATTTGAAGCCAAACGGCAACGATCCGCCTAGGAATCGGCCCAAGGCCAAAGTATAGACCAAAACCAGAAAATGACCCATACCACCTTGTTTTATAGCATCATTGCCATTTTGGTGATCGAGTTCAGTATAGAAACCATACTCGACTACCTGAATTCAAAACGTTACAATGACCCGATTCCCGACGAGTTAAGCGATGTTTTTGATGCTGGGGAATACAAAAAATCTCAGGAATACAAAAAGACCAATTATAAATTCGGACTTTTGACCTCCACATTTTCAATAGTGCTCACCCTAGGTTTTCTCTTTTTTGGGGGCTTCGAATGGCTCGATACGATCGCACGCAGTGTTGCCGACAATACGATTGTCATTGCCTTGGTTTTCTTTGCCATGATCATGATCGGGAGCGATGTCATTACCATGCCGTTTGGCTATTACAAAACCTTCGTCATCGAGGAAAAATTCGGTTTTAACAAGACCACAAAGACCACATTCTTCCTTGATAAATTAAAAGGGTATGCAATGATGGCCATTATCGGGGGTGGTATTACGGCCCTTATCATCTGGTTTTTTGAATGGGCCGGTACGAATTTTTGGATTTACGCCTGGGTCTTAGTGGGACTGTTCACCCTGTTCATGAACTTGTTCTATAGCAGATTGATTGTGCCTTTGTTCAACAAACAGCAACCCTTGGAAGCGGGTACACTTAAAAGTAAGATCGAGGGGTATGCCCATAAGGTCGGCTTTGAAATCAAGAATATTTTTGTGATCGACGGCTCAAAAAGATCAACGAAGGCCAATGCCTATTTTTCGGGATTTGGGCAGGAAAAACGGGTAACATTGTATGATACCTTGATCAATGATTTGGATGAAGACGAGATCGTTGCGGTTTTGGCCCATGAGGTAGGCCACTACAAACGCCACCATATCATTTTCAACATCGTGGTTTCCATACTATTGACAGGTTTCACCTTATTTCTATTATCCCTGTTCATCAACAATCCAGAAGTGTCAAAAGCGATTGGGGTTTCGAAACCAAGCTTTCATGCAGCGTTGATCGGTTTTGGCATTCTGTATAGTCCAATTTCTGAAATTACCGGGTTGATCATGAATTACCTGTCCCGCAAATTTGAGTATCAGGCCGACGATTTTGCCAAGAATACCTTTGCGGCCAAACCCTTGATCACATCATTGAAAAAACTGTCGAAAAACAGTTTAAGTAACCTTACCCCCCATCCCGCCTACGTTTTCATGCATTATTCGCATCCTCCCTTAATTGCACGTGTCAGGAATTTAAAGGCATAATTATTGTTGTGTATTACATCGGATTGTGTAATTTTATTTATGTATGACGCAAGCAGCTATAGAAAAGGAAAACAAGGAAATTACCAAGCAGTACAAAGAATTGCTTCGTATAAGCTACCAGACGTTATCGGATGACGACAAAACGCTGATTCGGCATGCCTTTGAAATTGCCGTTGACGCGCATAAAGATCAGCGAAGAAAATCTGGGGAGGCTTATATATTCCATCCTATTGCGGTAGCCAAGATCATCGCTTCGGAAGTAGGCCTGGATGCCGTATCGATCGCCTCGGCCCTTTTGCACGATGTCGTTGAAGATACAACGTATACCCTAGACGATATAGAACGTATGTTCGGGGAAACCGTGGCACGTATTGTTGACGGACTGACCAAAATCGCCCACCTAAAAAAAGACACCAACATATCACAGCAAGCGGAGAATTTCCGTAAAATGCTGTTGACACTCCATGACGATGTCCGTGTCATTATCATCAAGATTGCAGATCGATACCATAATATGTTGACCTTGGATGCCATGCCTGAAAACAAGCAGGTGAAAATGGCTTCGGAGACCCTTTATATTTATGCGCCTTTGGCGCACCGCATAGGCCTATATAATATTAAAACGGAGCTGGAAGACCTCAGCCTGAAATATACCGAGCCCGATGTATATCGCGATATTTCGGACAAGATCGAGGAATCGAAAGAAGAACAACAACAATATATCAAGGATTTTTCCAATGTCATAAGTGATTCGTTGGATAAGGAAGGACTCAATTACGATATCAAGGGCCGAATGAAATCCATTTTCTCCATACGTAAGAAAATGAAAGTCCAGAACGTCGCCTTTGACGAGATATACGACAAGTTTGCGATACGTATCATATACAAGTCTGACAAGGCCAATGAGAAGTTCCTGGCATGGAAGATCTATTCGATCGTTACCGATCATTTTACACCCAACCCGGTACGTTTGCGTGATTGGATATCCTCTCCGAAATCGACCGGCTATGAAGCCTTGCACATTACGGTAATGGGGCCCCAGGGCAAATGGGTCGAAGTGCAGATACGAAGTGAACGCATGCACGAAATCGCGGAAAAAGGATATGCGGCCCATTTTAAGTACAAGCATGGTTCACAAAAGGAACAGGGTATTGATGTCTGGCTGAATAAATTACAGGAAGCGCTTGAAAATTCGAATATCAGTGCGGTTGATTTTGTGGAGGAATTCAAACTCAATCTATACTCCAAGGAAATCTTTGTCTTTACCCCATTGGGTGAATTGAAATCAATGCCTAAGGGTGCAACACCCCTTGATTTCGCGTTCAATATACATACCGAAGTGGGCATGCATACCCGTGGTGCAAAGGTGAATGGGAAATTGGTTCCCTTGAATACGACCCTGAAAAGTGGTGATCAAGTTGAGATCATAACCTCAGAACAAGCCAAGCCGAACCAAAACTGGCTCGATTATGCGACAACCGCAAGGGCCAGGGCAAAGATAAAATCGTCCTTACGCGAAGAAAAGAATACGATCGCCAACGATGGAAAGGAAATTCTGAGAAGAAAACTCAAATCCCAGAAAATCACGCTCAATGAGGATACCGTGAACAAAATGGTCATTTTCTTTAAACTCAAGACCAGTTTGGATTTATTCTATCGCGTGGGCATAGGCGCCATAGACAATCAAAAGATAAAAGACTTCGCCTCATCGTACAACAACGCCTTTATAAGTTTCTTTAAAAGCAAGATCAGACGAACACCTACGCCCGAGCATATCGATAAGGAAGAGATTACAGCGAAATACGATATGCTGGTCTTTGGCAAGGAAGAGGAAAAACTCGATTACAAACTCTCCCAGTGCTGCAATCCAATTCCTGGCGACCCCGTTTTTGGGTTTATCAGTGTCAATGAGGGCATAAAAGTCCATAAAAAGAATTGCCCCAATGCGATTTCCCTTCAATCCAATTATGCCTATAGGATTATTAGTGCAAAATGGATAGATTCGACACAACAGGAGTTCCGATCAGAAATCCAATTGACGGGCATCGACAATTTGGGATTGATCAGTGAAATTACCCAGGTGATTTCGAATTATATGAACGTCAACATGCGAAACTTGAATTTCAGTACCGATGGCGGTACTTTTACAGGAAGGATAACCGTCGTGGTCCAGAACAACAACATTCTGCAAAAATTAATCGAAAACCTGAAGCTGATCAATGGCATTGATAAAGTAACCCGGGTTTAGAAACTTAATAAAAATTTAGCCTTACATTTGTACATTAATGTAGTGCTTATTCTTATGCCGCCTAACAAGAACCAAGAAATTGTAAAAAACGTATTCACCACCTTTTTAGAAGAAAAAGGGCATAGAAAAACACCTGAACGTTACGCAATTCTCCAAGAGATTTATGATAGTGAGGAACATTTTGATATAGAGTCGCTCTACATCAATATGAAAAACAAGAATTATAGGGTAAGCCGGGCGACACTATACAATACCATAGAACTTTTATTGGACTGCAAATTGGTTCGAAAACACCAATTTGGCAAAAATCAGGCACAATACGAAAAGTCCTATTTTGATCGACAACACGACCATGTGATCCTGACGGATACAGGTGAGGTCATGGAATTCTGCGATCCACGGATCCAATCCATCAAAAAGACCATCGAAGAGGTATTTGATATAAAGATCACGAATCACTCTCTATACTTTTACGGAACAAAAAACAAAGAAGGAAATACAAATAACTAACCAAACGAAACGATGGCAGTAGATTTATTGTTGGGATTACAGTGGGGAGACGAAGGGAAAGGTAAAATCGTCGATGTACTCACAAAAAACTATGATATTATAGCGCGTTTTCAAGGGGGTCCGAACGCTGGACATACCCTGGAATTTGATGGAATCAAACACGTGCTGCACACGATACCTTCTGGGATCTTCCATAAAAACGCGATGAATGTTGTCGGCAACGGGGTGGTTATTGACCCTGTGATCTTCAAGAAGGAATTGGAAGCCTTGGATGCTTTTGACATCGATATAAAATCTAAATTACTTATCTCCAGAAAGGCACATCTGATATTACCTACCCATCGCCTACTGGATGCCGCCTCGGAAACATCGAAGGGAAAGGCGAAAATAGGATCGACCTTAAAAGGTATCGGCCCTACCTATATGGACAAGACGGGGAGAAACGGTATGCGTATCGGTGATCTGGAGCTATCTGATTGGAAATCAAAATACCGTGCCTTGGCAGATAAACACGAGGCCATGATCGGTTTTTACAATGTGGATATCGAATATAATCTGGAAGAACTTGAAACCGAGTTCTTCAGTGCCATATCAAAGCTTAAAGAACTCACTTTTATCGATAGCGAAGAATATCTATACCAAGCACAAAAGGCTGGAAAAAAAATATTGGCCGAAGGTGCCCAGGGATCTATGCTCGATATTGATTTCGGGACATATCCTTTCGTAACTTCGAGCAATACCACGGCCGCAGGTGCCTGCACCGGACTAGGGGTTGCCCCAAATCAAATCGGCGATGTAAAGGGTATTTTCAAAGCCTATACCACACGTGTGGGAAGCGGCCCTTTCCCCACAGAACTTTTTGATGAGGATGGTAAAACCATGTCACGCGTAGGTAAGGAATTTGGAGCTACTACAGGAAGACCTAGGCGTTGTGGTTGGCTCGACCTTGTGGCATTGAAATACGCCGTACAGGTGAACGGGGTTACCGAACTGATGATGATGAAGGGGGATGTGCTTAGCGGATTTAAAAAGCTTAAAGTCTGCACGGCCTACAATTACAAAGGTGAAGTCATTACACACTTGCCGTATAACATTGAAGCCGAAAATGTAACTCCGGTTTATACCGAAATGAAAGGTTGGTCCCAGGACCTTACCAAAATGAGCAAGGCGGAACAATTACCGGGACCCTTGAATGACTATATTACCTTTTTGGAAAAGGAATTGGAAGTGCCGATTAAAATAGTCTCTGTAGGTCCTGATAGGACCCAGACCATTTATAGATAAGTCGTACGCACTACTGCTGCCATAAAATCATACCTATACTGTGCCTATCAAGAATCGAACTTGATAGGCATTTTTTTTGGTTTGATTTGTATGGATTTCAGCCTAAAACCTGTCCATTACGTTTTAAAAATCTATACCCTATTTCAATTTTTAAATTGGACACTTTTATTGTAAATTGTACAATGAACACCACGCACCCAATGAAGGATAAAACCACCCCTGCCCATCCATCCGCTCCTGTAGCTTTTTCATTTCACGTAGTAGGGAATAATAGCATATATAGCAACCTATGAAAGTAGAATATTCCAATAATCCAATCAATTCAAAAACTTTCACATCCTCACTATTCCTTTTGGTCCTGATGCTTTTCAGCAATTTGATGATGGCCCAGGAAATAAAATTAAGCTCCCCTGATGAGCAGTTGGAAATCTCCCTAACCCTAACGGAAAAAATTTCATGGAATGCAAAGCTTAAGGGATCAAATGTCATTGACAATGTGGTCATTGCAATGGATATGGGCGATGGGCGGATTATAGGCACTACCCCGAAACTGCGAGACTCTAAAGTTGAACGTGTCACGGAAAAACTGATGCCCCAAGTTCCAAATAAAGATGCCGTAATTACAAGTGAATTCAATCAGTTGATCTTGGATTTCAAGGATAACTACCAATTGATCTTCCGGGCCTACAATGACGGAATCGCCTATCGTTTTATCGATCACAACGGCAAAACAAAGAATGTGTATAGCGAGGAAATGACCATGTCGTTCCCAACGGGGACCTCCTCTTATTTTCCACAAGAGGAATCGTTTTATTCCCATAATGAACGAATCTATCTGGTAAAGCAAATTGCGGAAATGGAAGAAGGTGTGTTTTGTAGTTTGCCCGTAATGTTCAATACAGCAGCGGCAAAAGTGCTGTTAACTGAATCCGCCCTGATCGATTATCCGGGGATGTTCTTGAAAAAAACAACGGGCAATGCCATGACCGCCACTTTTCCGAAGTACGTTTTAAAAGCAATTCCCAATGAGGCTTCTAGCCCAGACAGAAATCAAATCCTAGTGGAAGAGGCCGATTATATTGCCAAAATAAAAGGCAAAAGATCGTATCCATGGCGCGTGTTCATCATCAGTGATGATGACCGCACTTTTGTTGAGAGCAATCTAGTGACACAGCTCGCTGATACATCCAAAATACCGGATGCCGATTGGATAAAACCTGGGCAGGTCGCTTGGGATTGGTACAATGCCAATAATATCTACGGGGTAGATTTTGAGGCCGGACTTAACATGGAGACCTATAAATATTATATCGATTTTGCCGCTGAAAAT
Source organism: Maribacter sp. (assembly GCF_049667165.1). Taxonomy (GTDB): domain Bacteria; phylum Bacteroidota; class Bacteroidia; order Flavobacteriales; family Flavobacteriaceae; genus Maribacter_A. The sequence continues at coordinate 2,569 of NZ_JBATHS010000232.1, read as the reverse complement.
GGCATCGAGTATGTGATTTTGGACGAGGGGTGGACCAAATCCACTACGGAAATTATGGAGGATAATGAAAATCTTGATGTTCCTGAACTGATACAATATGCCAAATCGAAAAACGTAGCGATTATTTTATGGGTATTGTGGAAACCCCTCGACGAAAACCCTGACGAAATCCTAAAGTTATACAGCGATTGGGGTGCGGTGGGTATCAAGGTCGATTTTATGCAGCGCAGTGACCAATATGTTGTGCAATCCTATGCCAAAATTGCTGAAAACGCTGCGAAATACAAAATGATGGTCGATTATCACGGCGCCTTTAAACCGGCCGGTGTTGAGCGCATGTGGCCCAATATCATCAATTATGAAGGGGTCAAAGGCAATGAGAACAATAAATGGAGTGCCGATATAAACCCGGAACACAATGTAACGCTCCCTTTTATTCGAATGGCGGCCGGACCTTTGGATTTCACCCCCGGGGCCATGGTAAATATGAACAAAGTGGATTATGAAACAGGCGGGGCCAATTTCGCCCCACTATTTACAAGACCGATGGCACTTGGTACACGAGCCCACCAAGTAGCCATGTATGTGGTATACGAAGCCCCGCTTCAAATGCTCTGTGAATCGCCAACAATCTACTACAAAGAACAAGAAACCGTTGATTTTATTACACAAATACCGACGGTATGGGATGAAACGGTAGTTCTGGAAGGGGCTGTTTCCGATTATATCGTTGTGGCCCGAAGAAAGGGTACAGATTGGTACCTTGGGGCAATGACCGATTGGACGGCTAGGGACTTTGAATTAAACCTTTCGTTTTTAGGGGAAGGCAACTATGATCTACAAGCCTACCAAGATGGCATGAATGCTTCTAGAAATGCCCAAGATTATAAGCTCATCAGCACAACTGTAAATCAAGATACCAAGCTACATCCAAAGCTTTCCAGCGGTGGAGGTTACGCTGCCATTCTCAAAAAAAAGTAGGACATGAAAAAAATTGACAGAAGAAACTTCATTCGTAAAACCTCATTGGTAGGCGCTGCCATGGCAGTTTCCCCAATGATCGGACAAGGAAACTTCACCCTTCCCGAACGGCCGTATGGCGCACAGTATATGGGCGATTTCGCCGCTCCGAAATTAGAGACGGTCAGGGCCGCATTCATAGGGGTGGGTGCCAGAGGCCCAGGGCATCTGAAATTCTTCGCCTCGTTACCGGGAACCGAAGTGGTAGCCCTTTGCGACCTATATCAGGATTTAACCCAAAAATGGAGTGAGGAAGCTAAAAAAATAGGAAAAGGCACGAGACACAAAAAAGTAGCCCAATACTATGGCGATGAAAACCAATGGCGGAAAATGCTCGATGAAGTAAAACCCGACGTCGTCTTTATTTCAACCAACTGGAACAACCATGCCCCCATGGCCATAGAAGCTATGAAAAAGGGCGCCCATGCCTTTGTTGAGGTACCCATAGCCGTTACGCTCGAAGACATGTGGGAAATCGTGGATACATCAGAACAGACGCAAAAGCACTGTATGATGATGGAAAATGTAAATTATAGTCGGGATGAGTTGATGTTCCTGAATATGTGTCGCCAAGGTGTCATTGGCGAACCCCTGCATGCCGAAGCTTCCTACATTCATGAACTTCGTTTTCAAATGGAAGAACAAGAACGGGGAACAGGATCTTGGAGGACCTACCATTACGCCAAACGAAATGGCAACCTCTACCCTACCCATGGTCTTGGCCCTGTGGCCCAATACATGAATATAGCACGTAGCGATGACAATTTCAACAGCTTGGTGTCCTTTTCAACACCTGCCCTGGGAAGAAAATTATATGCCGAAAAGAACTATCCGGCCGACCACAAATGGAATCAGTTAAATTATAAAGGAGGCGACTTAAATACCTCAATTATAAAAACCAACGTAGGTCGCACGATTATGGTACAATGGGACGAAACAAGCCCCCGTCCCTATTCACGATTGAACCTTATTCAAGGCACCAAAGGCATATTGGCGGGTTTCCCCACAAGGATTGCATTGGAAGGAGGTGTGGAAGGAGCTACTGAAAATCACCATACTTGGGCCCAAGGGGAACAATTGGAAACTATCTATGATAAATACGACCATCCATTATATAAAAGATTGAACCAAGCCACCAAGGATACCGGTCATGGAGGTATGGACGGTATTATGATGTATCGAATTGTTGAGTGCCTGCAAAAAGGACTGCCTTTAGACCAGAACCTCTATGAAGGTTGCCTTTGGAGTGCAGTGGCCCCACTGAGCGAGCGTTCCGTGGCAAGTGGTGGCTCTCCCCAAAATTTCCCCGATTTCACAAGGGGTAATTGGAAAAATACAGCTCCATTACAAATCATCACTTAACCATAAGCACAATAAAGATTGCAAACAACATGAGTAAAAAAAATACAAAAATATACCTGACAACCTTAACCTTATCTTTATTGATGGTATCTTGTGGTTCGATTAAAAAGGCAAATGACGAAGGTTTCGAACCGCTTTTCAATGGTCAAAATTTGGAAGGATGGGTTGGCAATACGACATCGTACCG
>NZ_JBATHS010000231.1:0-5712 GCF_049667165.1 Maribacter sp. | reverse complement strand
TCCTCTATCTTCTCTCCCTTATGGTTTTGAAGAATGTCGTCAAGTGCAGCAATCGCTTCCTTGGTCTTTTTTTGATAGGCGAGTAAATCGGCTTGGGCATATTTTTTGAGGGCGGTTTGTGTGGAATCCTCTAGGGAGTTGTCGGCGATGAGCAGGCTTAGTTGCATGGCATCATTGGCAATCAATTGTGACGTAGAACTGCGAAGTACCTTTAATTGGGTGAGTGCCCAATCAAAATCGCCCTTGTAAAAACTGGTTTGCGCCACTTTGAACCTCGCATCTTGTCCCAGTACATCATTTTTTAGGCTTTTTTGTACCTGGGAAAAATAGATAAGCGCCTGATTGAATTTTTTATCAAAAACCAGAATATCGCCCAAGGCGAGTTTTACATAGGCTTTTCCACGCGCATTCAAGGGCAGTTCCAAACAGTTCCTAAGCATTTCAATGGCAATTTCGGGGCTGTCCATTTTAAATGTCAGGAAATTGGCATAGGCGATTTGTAGTTGTAGGGTCTGGCTTTTATACCCATAGGTTTCGATCAGGGTTTTAAATAATGCATCAACCTCGGCCACGGTTTTCTTTGTCTCGTCAATCAACTGTATATCGATCAAGTTCAATTGGGCGTTCAGTCGCGTGACCTCATCCAGGGATTTTTCGGTAATGAACTCGAAAATCGATGTGGCGATTTCAGTCTCATTATCGTTCAATGCCAAGTCCCCTAAGTTGACCAGACGTTGAATGGTACCGCCTTCCATGCGTTTGAAAATGGCTTTCTCCTGTCTAAAGGCACTACTGTATTCCTTTTGCTGTACAAACAACCAGCTTAAAAGATCGTTCCAAAGTAGGTCGGGATCTTGTTGTGCATGTTGCAATAATATTTTTTTCAGTTTGATGTTGTTTTCATTTTCAGGATCTGGGGAAATAAAATCATCGAGACTGCGAAGCACATTCGATTTTGAGGTTTTGCCATTGACAAGTAAATTTAAATAGGAGTTGTACATCTTATCGATATCTCCCTGTTCACCATATATGCGGGCCATTTGGTAATTATAGTCCAATTTTGGATTGAGTTCCATGGCCCTTGAATAGGCTTTTAGCGCATAATCCAAAAGGGAATATTTTTGAAATCGAAGCGCAATGCTATAACCAAGGTTTGGATTGTCATCAATTCTGGCAAGCGCCTGTCCATAGTATTCCGAAGCCTTGACCGGGGCATTTTGTAACGCGTGGTTATACCCCAATTCAATGAGCAATATGGGGTAGGTATTCCCTTGGTTTATTTTTTGAAGCAAGAAATCCTCTGCCTCGGTATAGCGTTCCAACTGTTGGTAACAAGCGATCAACCCTTCTGAATAATCGGTTCTCCTCGGGTTTTTTTCTACCAACTTCTCGTAGAAGACCACCGCTTTTTCAAAATCACCATCATTAAAATACTGCTTGGCCAAAAAATCATCCTGGGCGGAAACCAATTGTGAACAGCAAAAAACAAAGAAAATCAAGAATACCCTCAAAAGCACATTTTTCCCAAAGATACGGAGAAAGCGATAAGCCGATGTTAAGGTTTATAAAAAACCCATTTAGTCAATAGTTGAAAAGCCACAGTAAGGAACCAGCACGTCCGGTATCTTTATGCCCTTGGGGGTTTGGCAGTTTTCCAAAATGCCGGCCAAAACGCGGGGCAGGGCCAAGGAACTGCCATTCAAGGTGTGTGCCAATTGGGTTTTCCCGTTTTCATCCCTATACCTAAGTTTCAATCGATTGGCCTGAAAGGCTTCAAAGTTGGAGATCGAGCTGATTTCCAACCAACGATCCTGGGCGGTAGAGAATACCTCAAAATCGTAGGTAAGGGCAGACGTAAAGCCTAGGTCTCCGCCACAAAGGCGTAAAATACGGTAGGGCAATTGCAACTCCCTCAAAATGGTCTTTACATGTGCTACCATCCCATCTAAAGCATCATAGGAATTGGCGGGATGCTCGACCCGGACAATTTCGACCTTATCGAATTGATGCAAACGGTTCAGGCCGCGAACATGTGCCCCATAACTACCGGCTTCCCTTCTAAAACAAGGGGTATAGCCCGTATACCGAATAGGAAAATCACTTTCGTTCAGGATTACATCGCGAAAAATATTGGTCACAGGTACTTCCGCTGTCGGTATCAGATAGAGGTCATCGGCCCCTACGTGGTACATTTGCCCTTCTTTGTCCGGCAATTGCCCCGTACCATACCCTGAGGCTTCATTGACCAGATGGGGCACTTGTATCTCGGTATACCCAGCAGCCGTATTTTTATCTAGGAAATAGGCGATCAATGCCCGTTGCAATCGGGCACCTTTACCTTTGTACACTGGGAAGCCTGCTCCCGTGATCTTTACGCCAAGTTCAAAATCGATGATGTCGTATTTTTTGGCGAGTTCCCAATGGGGTAAGGCCGATGGATCCAATGTTGGGATAGTGCCTTCCCTGAATACCTCTTCATTGTCTTCCTCGGTGTTGCCTGCTGGGACCAACGCATGAGGGACATTGGGAATTTGATATAGCAAGGCCTGTAGTTCTTGGGCAACGTTGTCCAGTTCCTCAGCCAGGCGTTTGGAGTCTTCCTTTAGACTACCAGTTTTCTCCTTTAAAATATTGGCCTCTTGGGCCTTTCCACTTTTAAAAAGGATACCGATCTCTTTGGATAGTTTATTTGACTCGGCCAAGGTGTTGTCCAATAGGGTTTGTGTGGTACGCCGTTTTTCGTCCAATTGGAGTACTTTGTCCAATAAGGGGGCGGCATCGATATTCCGCTTTTTTAGGGCGGCGATGATGTTATCCTTTTCTTCTCTTACGACCTGTAGCTGTAGCATGGGATTTTGATTAAGCGCCAAATTTAAGGTTAATTGATCAATGTATCAATTGGGGGTTTAACTATTTTATCCTTTCCTTTTGCTCGTAGATTGAAGGCAAGATCCAGTCATGATGGCCGAAGTGATCCCATTTTTCATCGGCCAGATCCACTTCGGGGTCAATAAAGGGTTTATAGGGTTTACCGTTGATACTCACCTTTGAATTCAGGGCATACACAGAAACACGTTCCCCTTTTGTTTTATGCACCTGTTTTAGATGTTGGGAAAATTGCCAAATAAAATCGGGGTAGGCAGCAATTTTCCTTTGTTGTTTCTTGGTCAAATGGTCTTTTAGTTTCACCATATAAGCACCGCCGTTGTCTTGGTTGACAACCTTGAATTGTATTTGTCCCTGGCGACTTCGTAACATCATACGCCAACTCAGGCGATGGCCTTCCTCGGTCCAAAGGACATCATCCTTAATGAAATGGTGACGGATTGGCAGTAAGACCTGTATCAAAAAATAGAGGCCACATCCCAGGAGCAACCAACTTCTGTATGAAGGAATTACATTCCCATTATCGCTGTAAACCCTTTTATCCTTAAAGAAAATGCCACGTATGGTTTTGGGGTCAAAAAAGAATACGGTAAACGCCAAGGCCAGATACGGGAAAATACCGATTTGAAAAATCAATGAATTAGAAAGATGAAATACAATGCTGATGATAAAGGCCATCTTTCGTGTGGGTTTCCAAAGCAGGGCAGGTATGATCAACGCGTCGAACACAATGCCAGTTATCCCAATGGTTTTATGTACCCAGGGTTGTTGCAAGATTGGGCCTATGATTGGAAAGTCCTTTCTTTGCTGCATTAAGATTTCGATGGTACTGAAATCGAGCCAATCGCCATACAATTTGGCAATTGAAGCATAGGTGTAAACCAAGAATAGTTGGGCGACGACTATCCATTTTACATAGGAAAACATGCTCTTGGACTGGATTGATGGATTTCGTCTTGCATCTAGTGATAAACCTGCATTTGCGGGAAAAAAACACATCATGAACGAGATGAGGGCCAAAAGATAATAATGGTTATTGTACGAGGATTTTTGCATCAGATACACCCCAAGCCACAAAATAGTGAAGCCAATGATACTAAATCGGTATTTAAGTCCCAAGGTTATGAGAATCCCTAAAATGCCCATGATGCCAAAATAGAAGTACATGCCATTTCCGGGCAAGGGTTGTAGCCATTCAAAACCGATAAACGTAAACGTGAATTTAGGGGCTATCAAGGTTTCCCTGACCCAGCCCGTTGCTATGGCCCCGAAACTTTCCACCGCAATTAAAATACCGAAGAATACCCTAAAAATCAGTAAGGGGGAGTTGTCAACTTTGGTGAAAAGTAAACGGTCGAACATTATTTGTTGAGAATAGAGAGCGATGTCGCTTTGTCTTTTTCCAATTGATTCCTTAACGCCGTAATCGATTCGAATTTATGTTCATCGCGAATACGCGCCAAAATATCGACCTGTATCCGTTGGTCGTAAAGATCGCGGTCAAAATCAAAAAAATGGATTTCAATACTCTTTGCAGTACCGGAAACCGTTGGGTTGTAACCAATATTCATCATTCCAAATACCATTTCGCCTTCTATGTTGGCCTGTACCACATAAACGCCGTTTTTAGGTATTAGTTTATAGGTTTCCTTTATGAACAGGTTCGCTGTGGGAAAATCGAGGGTACGCCCCAAACCTTTACCTTTCTTCACTTCACCCGTTAACATATACGGATAGCCCAAATAGGCGTTCGCAGTTTCTATGCCTCCCTCTTCCAAGGCCTTGCGGATCTTGGTGGAACTTACCGATACCTCATCGACTTCCTGTGCCGGTATTTCGTCAACCTCGAAATCCAAAGCATTTCCAAATGCTATAAGATCATTGATGTTGGCATCCCTATTTCTGCCAAACCGATGGTCATAACCAATGATTATCTTTTTGACCCGCAAGGCATTGACCAGAATATCCCGAACGAATTCCGTTGCCGATAAACGCGAAAATGTTTTGGTAAAAGGATGGATGATGAGATAATCAAGATCAAGGCGCTCCAAAATCATCATCTTTTCATCAATAGTGTTCAAAAGTTTGATTTCGGTGTCTTTTTGCAATACCATTCTTGGATGGGGGAAGAAAGTAAGTACGGTCGATTTTAAATTTCGGGACTTGGCATTTTCGATAAGTTTTAGGAGGATTTTCCTATGCCCGATATGCACCCCATCAAAGGTGCCTATGGTAATGGCCGTGGGGTGCTCTTTATCATATTTATCAATGCTTTGGACTGTTATCACGTAGAATAAAAAATAAAAAGACTTATATTTGATTGGCTATAAAAACCCCTTAATGGTTTCAAAATTACGTCTAGTTTTTTCAATATCCATATTATTTCTTTCCTTTTACGGATATTCGCAACGTAATTATTGGAAGCAGGAATCAGGACCGGCTAACCTAAATGCTTCGATATCAAAACGATTCGAGGTTCAAAAAGGAAAGGTATATTCCTTTGATGAGACCAAATTCAAGAATGATATCAGTAAAGGGCAAACAAGCAAAAAAATCCCCATAACAGTACGTTTTCCAAATGAAAAAGGGGAATATATCGATTTTTTTGTGAATGAGACCCCTGTCTTTTCGCAAAAACTGGCCGCCAAATATCCCAATATAAAATCGTACTCGGGGTACAGTTTGAAAAATAGGGATGATAAGATTCGTTTTAGTGTTTCCCACAAGGGCATACAGGCTATGATTGTTTACGGAAATCAAAAGGGCAATTGCTTCCTGCAAAAAACCTCGGATGGCACATATATTAGTTATACCCATGATGGGGAG
>NZ_JBATHS010000230.1:0-6339 GCF_049667165.1 Maribacter sp. | reverse complement strand
TTCTGTGGGATACATAGATGATGCTGGTCTTGCTTTCTTTTGCGATTTTATTGACCAATGACACCAATAATGCCGCGGAGGTATCATCAAGTCCCACTGTGGGTTCGTCCAAGAGTAACAAAGGGGGATGTTTGACCATGGCCCTGGTGGTCATCACCAAACGTTTTTGGCCCAAGGTCAAATCGTGAAAATGGGTATCTTTCAGATGCCACATCCCTATAAGTTGTAACCACGCTTTAGCCAGCCTCAATTGGGCTTCGGTAGGCCGTACGTATAAACCTACTGAATCTAGAATGCCCGAAATCATCATATGTTCCAAAGAATGGTACCCTGTGAATGTATCGGTCATCGAAGGTGTAAAGTAGCCGATGTTCTTTTTTATGTCCCAAACGCTTTCGCCACTGCCTTTTTTATGTCCGAATAGATAGAGTTCCTGACCATAGCCCTTTGGGTTCTCTCCGGTAATCATCGAAAGGATCGTCGTCTTTCCACTTCCGTTGTTACCACTGAGCTCCCAAAACTCCCCTTTCCCAATTTCCCAAAATATGTTCTTTAAAACAGGTTTCTCATTATAACTGACATTGACATTCTTAAGGGTGATCAACGTGTCTTTCGCATAGGATGTGGGTTTCAAAGGTAATGGAATTTTATCCGTAAAGGGTTGTTTAGGTTCTGATGGCATCAAGGATCTTAGGCTTGTCAGCCCCACGAGGGTATCACCGACAAGTTTGGCGTAGCGGGTGATAAAGGGTAAAAGATCATCCTTTCTACTGATGATTTGGATGATTGTAATATTTTCTGAGATGTGAGAAAGTTGTTTTCGGAATGCTTTCAGGAATTGTACGTCAAGATTATCAAAGGGATTGTACAAAACCAAAAAATCAGGTTTTGATCGTAGTAGGTGGTCAAGTAGTACTTTTTTTTGTTCCCCGCTCGACATGGATTGTAAGCTTTGTTGGCGCTCATAGGTAATGCCACTTTTACCGTGTCGGCTTTCTTCATCGATCAATTGGATCAGGGTCAATTTCGAGAATAAAGCTCCCTGCAATCCTTTCAGCGCAATGAAAGTTGGGACATTCCCTGCTATTAATTCGTCGATAAATTCCTTCGTTCCCGACGCATTGTCAATGAATATGGCCCAATGTTCTTCTTTTTTCATTCCGTGTACCAATACGTTGTTAAATATACACCGAATGGGAGGCATTTAAAAGGGTATTGGGCAGGGGTTGTCCCTTGGTTTTCAACAGGCCATTCTGTCATGAATATGGGATGGATTTTTTGTGTGTATCCCACATAATTCTTTTTGTTATTTGATTATTATAAGGTACTTTCCATGTTCGGTTCAGCCGACTAAACCAGCATTGAATGGAAGAAAGAATAACACTCGAAACCGTAGAGAAAGAAATGGGCAAAGCGTATAAAGGCCTTCGATATTTGCTGGAAGCCTTGTATGAAGTATTGCGCGAGAATCATGAGGATAAAATTGCCAAAGCCATTCCCTGGATCAATACGGATACGCATCAAGAAATTGCCATCAATCCCAAAACCCTGCAATTGTATTCGCTCGTGTTTCAATTGGTAAATATGGTAGAAATCAATAATGCCGTCCAAAACCGAAGAGCGCTCGAGGATATTGATCTTGCAGGTGTAAATGGGCTGTGGGCGTCTAACCTTAAAAACATAAAGGCTGCTGGAACGAAGGCTGAGGAAATCATACCCGTTCTCAAGGAAATAGCCATAGAACCTGTTCTTACCGCGCATCCTACCGAGGCCAAAAGAGCCACGGTGTTGGAGCATCATCGGGAGCTATACTTGTTATTGGTGAAGTTAGAGAACACCATGTATTCAAAACATGAGAAGGCACATATTCGTAATACCATAAAGCTTACCCTGTATCGCCTTTGGAAAACAGGGGAGATCTATTTGGAAAAACCCGACGTGGAATCCGAATTGCGAAACATTGTGCATTATCTGGTAAATGTTTTCCCTGAGGTCATACCGATCGTGGATCAACGGTTAGAACAGGCAGTGCAACTGTTGGATCTAAATAAGGAAGTTATTCAACGTAACCATGCTTATCCTAAAATCACCTTCGGGAATTGGGTAGGAGGGGACCGGGATGGGCATCCTTTGGTAACCGCGAATGTTACGCAAAATACCTTGTTGCATCTAAGGCTCAATGCTTTTGTGGTCATCGGCAGGAAATTAAATGAATTGGTTCGGCGACTAAGTTTCAGTATCGGGGTAGAGCAATGTTCCAAGGACTATCAAAAACGCGTGCACGAAATGGTATCGGAATTGGGCGATCGCGGAATCCAGACGTTCGAACGAAATATAGGCGAGGCCTTTCGGCAAATGATTTCATTGATGATCGCAAAATTACCGGTGGATACCGAGCGGGGACATGCAACAAAGTTGTCCAAAACCGAAGGTGCATATATTCATTCCTCCCAGTTACGATCGGATCTTGAATTGTTGCAAAAAGAATTGGTGGATTATGGCGCAAGGTCCATCGCATTTGAGGATGTGACTTCAGCCCTGCGTATTGTAGAGGTTTTCGGCTTTCATCTTGCCGCCTTGGACATACGTCAAAACAGTACCTTTCATGACAATGCCATCGAACAACTTTTAATGGCGGCCCATTGGAAGGAAAGTTCTTTTAAGGACTGGGATGAGAAAAAAAGAATATCCTTTTTGTTGGAAGAATTACAACATGCGAGGCCTTTTGTTCATGGTAAAACCCCCCTCGAAAATGAGGCGAAAACGGTAATGGAATGCTATCGAACCATTGAGGAGCATACGGCCACGTATGGTTTTAACTGTATTGGATCGTTCATTGTGAGTATGACGCGTTCCTTCTCAGACCTTATGACCGTTTATCTCTTGGCCAAGGAAGCCGGCCTGACTTTTATGACCAAAGAAGGCCTGGTCTCAAAAATACATGTGGTACCCCTTTTGGAAACCATAGAGGATTTGGAACATGGCCCCGTTATTTTGAAAGCTTATTTTTCGAACCCAATCGTGCAAAGGTCCTTAAAATACCATCAGGAACAACAAGGTCTAAAAAGGCCTATGCAACAGATCATGATAGGGTATAGTGATAGCAATAAGGATGGTGGCATCATGTCAAGTCAATGGCATTTATATAAAGCCCAATACAAATTGGCCCAGTTGGGCGAAGAGTTCAATATCGATATACGGTTCTTTCACGGTAAGGGAGGTTCTATTAGCCGAGGATCCGGTCCTACACATTATTTCATCAAGGCACTGCCGTATAAATCTCCGAACGGAAACTTACGCCTCACCGAACAGGGGGAGACCATTGCCCAAAAATATGCGCACAAAGTGAATGCTGCTTTTAATTTGGAATTGTTGGTGGCCAATACCCTAAGTAAAACAATGTTGGATAAAAACAACGAACGCAGCTATCATGCCAATGCTGATATTATTGAATGGTTGGCCGAAGAAAGCAAAGCGCAATATACGAACCTTATAAAGTCCGATGGTTTTATTGAATATTTTAGGGCGGCAACCCCTATCGACGCCATTGAAACCAGTAAAATCGGTTCTCGGCCCTCAAAGAGAACCGGTGCCAATACCTTGGCAGATTTGAGGGCAATACCCTGGGTATTTTCATGGAGCCAGGCCAGTTACCATATGACCAGTTGGTACGGGTTAGGTTCTGCCTTAAAAAAATTGAAGACCGAACGGCCCAATGACTATCAAGAACTGAAACATGTGATTGAATCGGATGCCTTTCTGAAATATGTATTTAGCAATGTGGATAGTAGTCTTGTTACCACCGATGAGAAAACCATGAAACTGTACTCAGAACTGGTGCCAGATCCAGCATTGAAGCATATGTTCCTTTCAAGATTTTTGGACGAATTGAAATTGATGCATCATTACATGGATGACTTGTCAGGAAAACCAATCGAGGAAAGGAGAAAAGATCTTTACTATTCCAATCATTTAAGAATGCCCTTGATGGACCGTTTGCATAAAAAACAAATCGAATTATTGGGTAAGTGGCGAAGGGAAAAAACCGAAAACCCTGAAGCCGCCCATAACACCCAGATAGAACTTATGCTTACCATCAATGCCATTGCAGGAGCCAACCGAAATACGGGCTGATGGGTTTGGATTTGCTGGGTACGCTAAAACCGATTGGCGCTATTGGATGCTTACGCGAAAGATAGCAACCGGATTGTTGTGGTAGGTTGTGGTCCGATCCAATACCATTCCATTTTTAATGGCCACGGTTTGCGACGCCATATTATGAATATGGATGATGGAAATCAAGGATTTAGCCAAACGATTTTCCTTCGCAAAAGACCTGCATTTTTGTGCAGCTTCAGAGGCATAGCCTTTATTTCTATACGCAGGGAGTATGGAATACCCTATTTCGAGCTCTTGTTGATTATCAACCGTTTGTACCAATAATCCGCATTGCCCAATGAATTGCCCGTTATGCTTATCAACTAGGGCATTCAAGCCACCAAGGTGGTGCTCATAGCGGTAGAAAACCTTATCGAACCATTTTTGGCAGGCTTCCTCGGGATTTAAGGATGCTTCGGACCAATGTTGGGTGCTGCTTGGATCTTTGTGAAATGGGAGCCAGGTATCAAAGTCAGAGGGCATTAGCTTTCGATAGCGCAATCTTTCAGATTCCTCACCGATCAATAGATACGCCACGGCACTATAATTTATTGAACGCGACGCGATCACCTACTTCCAACAACCATTTTTCAGAAAGGCCAGCGTTTACTTCCAAGGCATATTTTACAGGGACTTTTGAAGGCAGTAACGTTTCATCAAAAGGTTGGGCATTTTCCTGAAAACTTGCGATTTTAAGATTCGCATCCAAAAAGATAATATCCAAAGGGAATTCGGTATTCTTCATATGAAAATAATGTTGTCGAATATCTGGAAAGCTGAAGAGCATTCCTTGATTTTCCGACATACCCTTACGATACATGAGTCCGGTTTCCGTTTCATAATCCGAATCGGCGATCTCGATATCCAACGTGGTAATGACAGAATCGGTTGCTGCTTTGTAGATGGTCAGGATACCTTCTTTGGTGAAAGTCACGGTTTCGGTTTTGATTGTTTTCTTTGCACCATCCTTGCAAGCAGCAAAGAATATTAGGGAACCTATTAAAATGGATACTTTGAGCGAATTTGATTTTATCATGGCCTTCTGACTTTCGATTATGACCGATTATTGCTTGGTCTCAGCATAAAATAAAGCCCTATGATAATAAAAGGAATGCTCAACCATTGTCCTGTTGATAATAGCCCCAAGGTTTCCTCGAAACCCCCTTGACTTTTCTTTACAAATTCGACAAAGAACCGTATGGTCCAAAGCAATACAAGGAACAACCCAAAAAGATATCCCAATTTATTTTTCTTGTCGGTCTTCCAATAGAGGTAATACAATAGTATAAATACAAAAATATAGGCTACTCCCTCATATAATTGGGCGGGATGCCTATACGGTATTTGGGCCAAATATTCTGAAAATTGGGCATTGTTCGCAATGGCATCATAGGCCGCATTGACCGTTTTTTCCTTGGTAATGGCCAAGGCCTTTGACGGATGCATGTCATCTGAATCACGAATGAACTTTGTTGCGAAAATAAAGGACTCATCGGTCACTTTGCCGTTGATTTCCGAATTGAAAAAGTTACCCAAGCGAACACAAAAAGCGCCGATAGAAACCGGTATAACAACGCGGTCCAAGATCCAGAGCAATTTGAATTCAGGAAATTTTCGGGTATAAAGATACATGCCTACTATAATGCCTATAGCCGCTCCATGACTTGCCAATCCCGTAAAACCGGTAAATTCATATCCATTGATGATTCCGAAAAGACTGCTATCGGCACTTTCGCGTATTGGTAACAATATTTCGGCGATATGGTTTTTGTAATAGGGCCAATCGTAGAAAAGTACATGCCCTAACCGCGCACCCAACATGGTCGATAATACCGTATAAATAAAAAGGGAATCCAACTGTTCCACGGTCTTTTTCTCATGGGTAAAAATCCGTTTCATGATGAACCATCCAACGGCAAAGGCAACAATCCAGAGCAGATTGTAATATTTAATCTGAAGGAAACCTATTTTGAACAATGTTTCATTAGGATTCCAAATAAGGCTTAAGAAGTGCATACGTAAAATTTGAATGGCTAAGATACTAAAATTGATGGCTAGACCGCTTTGCTTTTATAAAATAGATCGAAGACTCAGGGCAGTACGATGAGCTTTATCACGTTTTTGAATTAAAGGATGTAATGCCCAATTAGACAGGCTCGATGCGATAGAAAGGCACTGGAT
>NZ_JBATHS010000229.1:0-12356 GCF_049667165.1 Maribacter sp. | reverse complement strand
GCTTAGTGTTTCCAACCTTTTTTCAACCGTGGCATATGTAACAAACTGGTCGATAAAGATTTTAGCTTTTCCTGAGCCTTTTTTGGTAGTGACTAAAATTACCCCATTAGAACCTCGTGAACCATAAATCGCAAGGGCAGAAGCATCTTTAAGTACTTCAATCGACTGAATATCATTAGGGTTCAAAGTTCTAAGGTCCCCGCCAAAAACGCCATCAACAACTACAAGTGGGTCATTATCACCAGTAATAGAGTTTACCCCTCTAATTCTCACTTTCATTCCATCGCCAGGTTGACCTGAACCGGCTACGGTTACCCCGGCGGCCCTGCCTTGTAAGGCATCCTCCACACGGGTTAAGGGTTGGTTCTCAAAAGATTTTGCGGTTACTTGGGTTACGGCACCCGTAACATCACTCTTTTTAGAAGTACCATAACCGATAACCACAACCTCATCCAATTGTTGTTGATCTGTTTGAAGTTTGACATCAATAATGGTTTGGTTCCCTATGGTAATGTTCTGGGTTATATAACCCAAATAGGAAATAACCAATACATCTTCTGGTGTAACCTCAATGGTAAAGTTACCATCGAAATCGGTTTGTGTTCCATTCGTTGTGCCTTGTACAACGATATTGGCACCGGGTACCGGTTGGTCATTTTCATCCGTAATCGTTCCCGTCACGGTGTTTTGGGCATGCAGATGCTGAAAACCCATCAGTGCAAAAAGAATCCCTAACAGAAATCCTCTTTGTAAAAATGTTGAAGTTGTTTTTTTCATAATCATTTTGGTTGAATAATGTTTAAGGTTTAAATAGTTATTTTGTATTCGAGAGTGAAAATGTAATAATAAAGTACTGGTTATTAACAGTTTGTAACTTGACAAAAACTTGACGTTGGTTAAAATCCGGGGGTTATATCAATTGAAAACCCATTGAATAGCATTCTCTTTTACGTTTTTTATATGTTCAATCATAAAATAATCCAATAGGTAATTGGTATAAAAAATTTATGTCTTGTACTATTATTCCATGATGTAAATGGTATTGAATGCTATCTCGTGATTTGAATAAAATGATTTAAATGATATGAAAAATGCAATGTGCTCTAATTTTAATTTTATTATTCGCAAAAAAAGAGGGCTTTTTTTGTGCTTTGTAAAGTAAATCGATATAATTTTTTGGATATATGCATTCTTTACCTGAGGTTAACACTATTTTAACTTAATTACCAAGTCGTTGGTAATATAGTGTGATTGGTGGAATAGATGATTTGGTAAAATGGAAATTGCTTGGTGTTGTTTTAGAAAGACGGCACAGCTTCTTTTTCCCATTCCAATAATTCGGTTTTCAATTCCGCAGATTTTTCGTGGTAAGTGTTAACTAAATTATGGCTTTCGGAAATGTCTTTTGATATATTAAAAAGTTGGAATTCACCACTATGGTATTTTACCAATTTCCATTCACCTTTAATGAGTGCGGTATACTGATCTTCATAGCTTCGGAAGAAATACAGGTTGCGAGGAGCCATCTTTTTCCCGTTCAATAAGGATAGTAGACTTTTACCATTGATATGACTGTCGACACCGCTTTTTCCAGATGCTATTTCGACAAGCGTCGGATAGAGGTCTATGGATTGAACAGGAGTATCGGTAACAGAACCAGATTTTGTCACTTCAGGATAGTATACGATAAAAGGAACCCGCGCACCACCTTCACCCAAGGTATTGCCAATCTTACCACCGCTCAACGGGGCATTCGTAAACTTCCCGCCTTGATCTGATAATAAAATAACGACGGTATTCTCTGCAATACCTTTTGCCTCCAATGCTTTACGAACTCGTCCTACCGACTCATCCATCGCACTTACCATGGCAGCATATTCGGCATATTCGCCTACTAGGCCTGCCGCTTTATACTTTTCGAGCCAATCTTTTCTTCCAACAAATGGACCATGTACATTATAATACCATAGGGACAACATAAAGGGTTGTTCTCTATCATAGTCCGATATAAACTTTTCAGCCCCATCGGTTAAAACATCGGTTAAGTATTCATCGTTATAATTGCTCGCAAAACCCATGGGGTCTTGTTCTGATTCGAAGAAAGGAGGATAATAACTTCTGGGGTGCCCGGCATTTGTCGTTCCAAATTGCGCATCAAAGCCTTGTTGAGTAGGATGGTATTTTTCCTCCCCTAAATGCCATTTCCCTATGAACATATTGTAATACCCAAATTCTTTTAATCGCTCGGCATAGGTAATTTCTTCTAATGGCAACCAATTTCGTGAAGGTCTTTGAACAGGGTCATTGGGCCATAGATTAAACTCTTCATTACCAGCCTCGGCAACCTTTTCCCTTTTATCGATTATATGTCTTGTCATTTGAAAACGCACCGGTTCCTTTCCCGTTAATAGGGATGCTCGACTTGGGCTACATGTAGGAGTAGCAATATAGGCACGCTCAAAATTTAGTCCATCTTTTTTTAACTGATTGATATTAGGCGTATGGAAAATAGGATTTCGAAACCCAACATCCGCCCAGCCCCAATCATCAACGAACAATAGCACAATGTTCGGTTTTGCGGTAGACATGGCTTTTTCATGAACTGTGGACTCTTTCTTCTTTTCCCCACAGGAGATTAGAAACATACCAGTTATCAGCAGATTGATTGCGATTATTAAATTTCTTTTCATAAATAAATTCATTATCTGAATTTCAGTTTCGGCATATTTTAATCCGGTTTTTGAAACCCTTTGTTCTTTTTCAAGCTAAGTGTAGCTCGACTTGTCTCATCTGCTTCGATAAATTTTACGGGACTACCTTCATAACTGTTTTTTTCGATGACCACATTTTTGCTATTAACAAGCTCAAATTGTGGACGCCCAGGATATAGGGCCTCTGCATCATTGGTCCTTTTGATAGTATTTTTTCGGATCGTCAATCCGTTGACCCGGTCTGCCCAGATGATGGCACTATCGAAGTTTTCAATCGTATTGTATTCAAAAAGGATGTTACTATCGTACAACATAGTTTTGTCGAACGTTATAGCCAATCTCGGCGTAATTGTAAGCACCGCATGTGGACTACCGCTGTAAGCGACGTATTTAAAGGTATTGTTCCGAATAACCACATCATTTACGGCACCGGATTCATACCAGAAAAAAGTTTCCCCTCTAAGCAGTATCGAAGACATCATGGACGAAAAGGCGTTGTTTTCTATTATAATTCTTTCGGGTGTTTTGATAATAACATTTCGTGCGCGATGGTCTTTTATCGTGCATCCGCGCATCGTAAAAGTTGGATTCCAAGTTTTGTTTTCTACGATGTCACCTTTTTTCAAATCCTTCGGAATTGCATTTTTGAAGGTCAGTTCCGAAAACTTTTCATTGATGTATTTTACTTCAGAAACTTCATTTATGGCCCCTCGAGTCGGGTCGGGATTTTGAATGAACCAAACTTCATCGTTCGTATCGGCAAATTTGAAACCTGGCTGTTCAAAGTGCATGAGCCCAACACGAACCGTGTGTTCGTCAATAACCTCATCTATTGACACATAGGTGCCATGTACGTTTGTGCCATCATCCAACATGTGCCTGAACTCACAATTCTCTATAAGAATATCTCCCTTACAATTCGCAAAATGGGTTGCGTCTGCGATGGTAGAGACGACCCTGTCAGAACTTGCTCGAACATAGATTCCGCATTTGGAAATGACGATGTTCTCGGAACGTTCAAAGAGAAACCCCATTCCCAAAGCATGATGGATTGTAATATTTTCAAAATCCATGTTTTGCGATTCTTTGACCTGAAATGCGGGTGCGTATCTATTTTTGGCATGCTCCCCTTTCGAATGTAGAATACTCCCGACAGGCGGATAGTACTTCAGAGGTTCGTGAAATCTCAAGTTTCCATTAGCCAGTTTTTCGACATACCGTGGATTACTATTGATATCCCAAGCACCGTGGGAGACTCTTTTATTTTTTTGGTCGAAGGGCAAGGTACTTCCCATGTGGTCGAAGGAGAAACCGTCGATATTCGGGAAATGGATGCGACCGTCTTTTAATTCCCAAGAAAATCCATCGGTAAAAGGCTTTATATCCCGCCAACCTTCTTTTTCATCGATCGCCATAACTTCTCCTTGAAATGTAAAGGGAATTTCCCAGTCCAGGGTCAAATTATTGACTTTGATGGCACCACAATTCTCAAATTGAAAAGGTGCAATTTGACCATGGAAAATAAACGCTGCTCCGTTACCTTCGATTTCAACGGAATCAAAATCCGTAAGACGGAAAATCACTTTCTTAAGTCCGTTGCCGTGATTGGTTATCGTGCTGTAATGCTCCAAGGCATAATCAGGAAAAAATGTATAGGTACCTTCGGTAAAAACCAATTTCACGTGTTTGTCTGAAAGTTCTTCGATTGCTTTTCGAACCGTCGGAGTCATATCTCCATCTTGCGGTTTAAACGTAATTACCTCTTGCGCAGAAGCGGCTGAGGCTATAATAAAAAATAGGGTCAATAAATTATGAAATCTCGTAATGGGCATAAAATGCAGTTATAGATTTAATCCTTAAAAATCAGCTTGTCAAAATCGGGCGAAGGTTTTTGAAGTTCTTCCCATTTCTTTATATCCCATCGGGTCGGCGGTTTAAAATCGCTTGTATTTTTAAAATACGTTTTTTGCATCTCGAAGACTACCTCCGGCATCAATGTTGCTAAATCATTTTTTTCTTTGGGGTCATTTTTTAGATTAAAGAGCTCGAAAACCGGCTCTCTTCCATCCAAAAAATCCTTGTATACACCGTTCTCTAAAGTTCCGGTAAAACGCAAGAGGTAATCACCTTTTACAATGGCCCAAGCCGGAGGTGCAAATTCCGCTTCATTGTCATGGGTCTTGGTTGTCTTAACGATGGTATAGCCCCATCGGTTGGAGTGAATTCCCGCCCAATATAATTCTTCATGTATTGGTAGTGAATTTTCATCCCTCAATATGGGAAGAAGACTTTTTCCATCGATGTCATTTGGAACTTCTCCCCCCGCGGCATCTAGGGCTGTCGGGATAATATCCATAGCGGAAACCAGGTGTTTCGAATGATAGGGGTTTTTAATTCCCTTGGGCCAATGAACAAACAGCGGCACACGAACCCCGCCTTGATAGTAGTTTCCTTTATGCCCTGAGTAGGGTGCATTTCCTGGAAGGGGGGAGCCTGTCTTGTGTCCGTGGTAAGAACCTCCTGCCATCGCTCCGTTGTCAGAACTGAAAATTATAATGGTATTCTCATATTGATTTTTTGATTTGAGAAATGCGACAACTCTTTTTATATTTTCATCAACACCATAGAGATGCGCGTAAAAGTTGTTCAGGTCATACGAGTTTGAAGAAAAGCGGTCAAAATATTTTGCAGGGGCTTTGGGTTCGAGCGAATCGTGCACCGCATGATAATGCAATTGCACATAAAAGGGTTCATCATCGTCAACCTGTTTCTCAATGAAATTTAAAGCCTTGGTGGTGAAAGTGTCGGTATTGTAATCTTCTTGAATACCTGCATGAACTTTATTCTCCCAGACATTGGTCGCATTATAAAACTGACTCGCCCAGTAATTGTACCCATAAAAATAGTCGAACCCATGGTTTAAGGGATGGTGTTTTTCAGCTGTAGAGCCCAAGTACCCGCCATTGATGAGTTCATCATAAACTTCAGGATGGGATTTTCGTATGTTTGGTAATGTTAGGGTGTCACTTAAACCGTTCTTTGCCAAAGCGTTCTTCAACATGCTATCATCAAACTGTCCAATATGCCATTTTCCAATATGTGCGGTTTTATAACCTAAGTCACGCATTTTTGTGGCTAAGTGATTGCCCCGGTCTATCCCGCGTTTCTCAGCATCGGTATTTCTATACACACCAAATCTATTCTGTAAAACACCAGTGGCGATACCCATTCTTGAAGGTGCGCATAAACTGCTTGATGTAAAGGCGTTTGTAAAGTAAACACCTTCCCTTGCAAGTTTGCTGACCGTTGGCATGGCCGTCTTCGAAAATTCCAATGACTCCTCCAAAGAGTAATGCTGAAGGCTATCCACCAAATGAACAAAGTAAGGGTCAAAGTCCGATGTTTTCAAAGTATCGTTGTGAACACCGAATTGTCCGTAACCCATGTCGTCCATGAGAACGAATATGACGTTTGGTCTTTGTTCGGTAACCTCAGACATCTTGGTTTTCTTTTTACAACCGTAGCTCAACACCAAAACGGCGAAGATGGTTAAAAACCTGATATAACTCTTTTTGTTACTATGCGCTACAAATGTGAAGTCTAAAGTTGCCATAATTATATTTTCTATTAAGTTAGTTTTAAATAGTAAAGAAGAAAAACCACAAGTCCACCAGAAATTGCCACAACTGCACTCAGCAGACTAAACGTTTTTAAAAGTTTGGCGGTTTCAAGTTTATGAACCTCTTTAAAAAGCCAAAAGAAGCTGCTGTTGACATGGATGATCCCGAGCGAGCCGGCACCTATGGCGGCAGCGGTCAACTCAGGTTGTAACGAACCAGAAGTTACCATCGGGGCCATAATCGAGGCCGTCGTTATCAAAGAAACCGTGATTGAACCCGTTACCGTCGTAAACATAAAACTAAGGAGAAAAGGAAGGATAATTCCAAAGGTGGCCAGTCCACCCGCTTCTGGTAAAAGGGTATTGATGATTTCAGAATCTTTTATGACCTGACCAAATGCACCTCCCGTACCTGTTATCAAAATAACCGTGGCCGATTTGGCCCCAGCTGTTTGAAAAAAATCATTTAGCTTTTTTGAAAAACCTTTTCGTTCTAAAAGCGGTAACGCGAATACTACCCCAATCAAAAGTGCCCAAACGGGATTTTTTATAAATGCAATTACCGGATTATTCCCAGAAAACACATTCCCCATTCCCATTAAAACCAAGGGTATCAATAAAGCCACAAAAGGCAAAACACGTTTGAAACCTTGAATCGAATTTTTATTTCCTATGGTATGCAATACCTCTTCTGGTAGCGGAATGGTCAAATTATTTTTATTGAATTTTATCCAAATTAATCCTCCAATAACGGCAAATAATCCCACTGTCACATTTATAGGAATCATTCCACCGATATCAGTTTCAAGAATAGCAGCAACTGCTAGAGGGCCTGGGGTTGGAGGAATCAAAGCATGGGCAACGGTCAAACTACTTGCGAGCGAAAGTCCTAACACTAAAACGGAATGACCCGATTTTCTAGATAAGGCAATAACAGTGGGAAGCAAGGTCAAATAAGCAACATCCACAAAAACGGGTATCCCCACCAAGAATCCTATGACCGCCATGGCCAAGGGTAAACGCTTGATTCCAAAAATTTTGATAACACTATCCGCAATGACATCGGCACCTCCCGTCACGGCAAGAATTTCGCCTAGCAAAGTTCCAAATAGAATAACAAGGCCAATCCATTTTAAAGTATTTCCGAATCCGTTTAAAAGACTTTCCGTAACAATTTCGACAGAACTGCCCGAGGCAAGGCCTAAAATCAAACCCGCAATTAAGAGCGCTGGAATCGGATGCACTTTTAAAACTGTAATTGCCACAATGAGCAATACAATACATCCTATTAAAACAACCAAGCCCGTCATTCGGTTTCTATTTCAGTTCGAGTTGCTGGATTTCAGAATTATCGATTCCACGGATTGCCTCGTATGCTGTAATCATTTCATGCAATTTTTCAGGATTGCTTTTTGCAAGATTATTTTGCTGCCCGATATCTTCTTTCAGGTTATAGAGTTGGTGGGTGGGCGAATTTCCTAATTCGATCTGAACGGCCTCGGCTATTTCCGGACCATCATATGGCGGAATCAAGACCCATTCACCTTTGCGAAATGCGGTTCGGGAAGAGGCTTCCAGTACAATATTATCACGACCGTTGTTGCTTTTGCCCAGAAAAACGTCTAGTAGGTCATTGCTGTCCTGACCTTTGCGATCACTATCGACCAAAGTTGCCAAAGAAGTCAGTAAATCGACCTGGGAGACCAGGGCATCAGAACTGCCTGGTAGTATTTTGCCTTTCCAATAGGTGATGAAAGGCACTCTGGTCCCGGCGTCATAGAGGCTGTATTTCCCACCGCGTAATGGCCCCTTGGGATTGTGTTTGCCTAATTTTTCGACTGCATCGTCATAGTAACCGTCATTGAGTACCGGACCATTGTCGCTAGAGAATATAATGAGTGTATTCTCCAATAGCCCTTCGGTTTCCAGTGTCTTTATGAATTCACCAACGACCCAATCCGCTTCGACGATAACATCCCCTCTAGGACCCATTCCCGATTTGCCTACAAATCTGGGATGCGGTGTGCGCGGCACGTGTGGCTGTTGTAAGGCATAGTACAAGAAAAATGGTTCGTTCTTGTGCTTTTTGACATATGCTTGGGCTTCTGCCAAGAAATAATCGGCCATATCCTCATCTACCCATTTGGCGGCCTCCCCGCCTTTCATAAAGCCAATTCGGGGAATACCATTCACTATGCTGTTATTATGCCCATGATGCCATTTCATTTTTAGCAATTCGGGGTTCTCCAAGCCTGTTGGCTCCCCAGGAAAATTTTTGTCGTAATCTACCTCGATCGGGTCATTGGGTTCAAGATTTACGACTGCCCCATTTTGTATGTAAACGGTTGGCACCCTATCTTGTGTGGCGGCCAATATATGACTATACTCAAAGCCTACTTCGTTGGGTCCTGGCGAGATGTGCTGGTTCCAATTGACATTACCACTACCGAGACCCAAATGCCATTTGCCAACAATACCGGTGTGGTAGCCTTGTTCTTTTAACATCTTAGGAAGGGTTATTTGTGCTGTATCGATGATCAACGGGGCTGTACCCGGTAGAATCTTTGCGCTTTTGTTTCTCCATGGGTAAACCCCTGTCAAGAGTGCATACCTGCTTGGGGTACAGGTCGCCGAAGTAGCATAACCGTTGGTGAATCGCAAACCCTCATTTGCCAAATTGTCCAGATTGTGGGTTTTTAGTTCTGTTGCACCATAGGCTCCCAATTCCCCATACCCTAAATCATCCGCATAAATAATAATGATGTTGGGTTTGGTCTTTGTGGTTTCAGTAACCCCAAGATCATTATTCTTTTCTTTACATGATAAGAAGAATAGAAGTACTAAGGATAAAACACAATACGGACTAAATTTTTTCATTCTTTTTGATATTATGGAATAATGATAATTAGACTTTTTCGAAATTATTGATTTTCATTGATAAATTCAATCCGACGCTTTATCAAATCCCCTTCTTCGTTTATCCATTCAGGGTTAAAAATGCTTTTAGGCAGTTCCAATTCGAAATTCGGTTTTACAGATTTAAGCAATGCGATGGAGTTCAGTATTAAATTAGCCTCGGATTCTGACGTAACGTTTTGTAAAATGTCCAAAAATAAATCTTTGGCGACCCCCTGGTCATTAAGGGCTAAAAACTCAACCGCCCTTGTGCGCACCAAATTTTCTTTGTCTTTTAATGCCATTTCTTTTGCCCTTTCGAAAAAGGATGAAGCATCTTTTCCGAAGCTACTACATACTATGAGACCCCAGTAGCGTTTCCATGGATCACTTGATTTTAGGGCATTATCGATACTCTTATTTGATTTTGAAAATGTGGATAGACTTAAGTCCGCAATATCTATAAGCTCAGAAATATTTGTTTTTTTATCTTGCCCGAATTTTACCGGATTCGAAAGTCCGTTTTCCAAAAAATAGGATTCTGGATAAAAACTTAGGTCGGGCATTGATTTTACCTGATGTTGTAATTTTGATCTTAAATCCAATAAAACAGTTTTATAGAATGGATCATTGGCCAGGTTATTTATTTCATGGGGGTCTTCTTCCAGATCGAACAAGGCTTCTGGGGAACGAGCCTCAAAAAACTGACGTTGTACACTATTTAATTTACCGGTTTTATAAAGGTCTTCCCATTCTCTATAGGCCAACATTTTATAGCGATAGAAGTTAAAAAGGGCATCGATATTGAAAGGCTGGTAGTTGCGTAAATATTTAAAATTTTCTTGCCGTAATGATCTTACCATATCGTATTTCTCATCGAAACGATCTGCATAGCCAAAAGCGGTGTTTCTTTGTTGCAAACCTTCTAGCGTAATATCCCTCCCTAGAAATGGCTTGCCATCCATTTGTTTTGGAATGGGAACATGGGCCAAGTTCAATACGGTAGGGGCCAAATCTATAAATTGTACAAAAGCATCCGAACGCGAACCTACTTGCATCGGCATTAGGTGTTTCCATTTTTCGGGCACATAGACTACCATGGGGACATTTAGTCCACTTTCATAAATATACCCTTTGCTTCTTGGTAATACCCCGCCATGGTCGCCGTAATAGAAAATAATAGTGTTTTCCATAAGGCCATCTTCTTCCAATTGGTTGATAAAATCCCCTATTTCAGTATCTACTTTTTGATGTAGGTCTCGATAATAAGCATTTGTAAAGCGATACGTCGGTGTATCTGGATGATAAGGAAAGACCGCTACATCATCAAGATGGGTTTTGGTGGTAGTGCTGTCCATTTGGGCTTTGGTAAAATGCAATTGCCCTTCATGGGTAGTGCCATAATTTTGGACATGGAAAAAAGGTTGGTCCGCCTTGCGATTTTTGTAGGTGGCTTTATCGGAGGATTCGTCCCAAACCTGATCGGACTTAATTAAGTTGTAATCTTCTTTTGAATTATTGGTGGTGTAATATCCTGCCTCCCTTAAGTATTGTGGAAACATTTTGAGACCATCGGGCATTGGGGCCAATTCCATTCTACGATGGTATTGTGCGCCCACTCTTGGAGCATAACAACCTGAAATAATGGTACTACGAGCTACAGAACAAACGGGGGCATTGGAAAAAGCATTATTGAATACAATTCCTTTTTTTGCCAAAGTTTCGATATTCGGCATGGATGCTCCATTTTCTTCATATAATTTCAAAAAGTGATTTGAATTGTCCTCGCTAACTAGCCATACGATGTTGGGTGTTTTTTGTTCTTGCATTCCTTATTTTTCCCCTTTGCATCCCATGAAAAAACTCATTGAAAACAAAACGAGACAACTCACGAAAACGAACTTAATCTGATATCCCATAGAACTATCATCTTCGATTAAAGATATATCCAAATGTTATTGCAATGACAAAATTTACATATTTGTGGGTATATAATTTGTTTCATTGCAAAGAATTGGTCAAACTAGGCCACCAAACACCAAATATATTACTACTAAAAAAAACTGAAAACGAAATCGTAAGCAAGCTAACTTGAAAGGCATACAATTCGAAATTAAACATAGTTCTTCATATAATGGAAGGTGTCAAATAGAATTATGAGATAAAAATACCGCTATTTTAAAGTTGTTTGTTGATACAGATTAACAAGCATTGACACTATATTAACTCGATGGAAACGATTATGGCTAAAATTTTTATTTCCTTGCAGAAGGCGGTACAGAAGGTCGAACTTCTACTTTACTAGGTAACGTTCTCGGATTCATACGTATTAAATCAGCTACCATTTGCCCGATATCTTCTGGTTGAATTTTCCAAGCATCCTTCTCGGTGGGCGTTTGTCCATCAATAAAAGTGGCTACCGATCCCGGCATAATGGTGGTCACCTTGATTTCGTAAGGTCTTAAATCGAGCATTATTGCTTGGGAAAAACCGACTACCCCGAATTTACTGGCATTATAAGCCGCTCCTTGTTCGAAAAAATTAGTACCTGCCAAGCTCGACATGGTAATAATGTAGCCTTTGGATTTTTTGAGGGCTGGAATAGCCGCTTTAACGGTATGGAATACCCCCGTCAAATTTATGCCGATAACCGAATTCCATACTTCGGCACTCATTTCATCAATAGGGCTGAATTTCCCGATACCCGCATTGGCAATACAATAATCCAACCGTCCCCAGGTATCAATAACTTGTTGCACCGCTCTTTCTTCATCGGCTAAATTTCTCACATCGGATTGGATGACTAAAACATCTCCCTTTCCTATGGCTTTTAAATGTTTTTCGGCGATCTTTAGATCACTTTTAGTTCTTGCCGTAATCGCAACATGGATACCTTCTTTTACCAAAACCTCCGCTATGCCTAATCCGATACCTTTGGATCCTCCTGTAATGTATGCTGTTTTGTTCATTGTCTAATGTTTAATGTTCAAGATTGTTGCCTAATTTCCCTTACTCTTCTGTCCAGTAATCCATCACCAAAACGTCACCTATAAGCGGCCCTATTTTAGTTACTAAGGCTATGTGTGCTTCATGAAACAAGTAAATTTCCCTAGCGTTGTCATCTTTGAAGG
>NZ_JBATHS010000228.1:0-1855 GCF_049667165.1 Maribacter sp. | reverse complement strand
GCGTGACCGAGATCTTTGCGGCTGAGCGCGCCAATGTTGATTATTATAAGATACAGAACGATGCCAAAACGGCTTCCTTGATCGATAACACCTACATTGACCAAAAAAGCAATAGTGTCGTTAAGGTACATACGTTTTCTTTCGGGGGTAAAATGACCAGGAACAATCTGAATTTTTATCAGAACGGGGAGTATATCGACTCCACCATGAAAGGGGTGACCATTTTGGGATACAAGCAGCATGTAGACCACCATACGCTGGTGCACCATATTGAACCCAATTGTGAAAGCCATCAGGATTATAAGGGTATTTACGGTGAAAATTCCACGGGGGTGTTCAATGGAAAGATCATTGTGGATAAGATAGCCCAAAAGACGAATGCCTTTCAACAGAACAATAATATATTGATCAGCGATAAGGCGACCATCAACACGAAACCCCAATTGGAAATTTTTGCGGATGATGTAAAATGTTCGCACGGGTGTACCATTGGGCAGTTGGATGAGGATGCCATGTTTTATCTGCAATCCCGGGGAATCCCAAAGAAGGAAGCCAGGGCATTGTTGATGTATGCCTTTGCCAATAATGTGTTGGAAAGTGTACGCATTTCAGAGTTGAAAACACGGATCAATAGACTCATAGCTGAAAAACTAGGGGTACGTTTGGGGTTTGATCTTTAACATTACATTGTGCTAGACTTAACTTGTTTTTACCAGTTGAAAATTAAGAATAGTCCTACATTTAAGCTTTTATTAATCCTCTAAAAAGCAACAAATGAAGCTAAGATTACTCCTAATCCCCGTACTGTTTTTTTCAATCAATTCAATCGCCCAAGACCTAAATTATAAATGGAGTGTCGAGGCGAATTATCCTATTTCCGTTGGGGACGGACTAGGGAATGATAATCCTGGAATTGTTGATTTAGGATTGAAATATCGATTTGTCGATTTGAATATCGTTACGTTGGGAATTGGAGTAAATGCGGGGATTTTCCATGATAACATAAATTCCTTTACAGCCAATGGATCTGATTTTGATGAAACCAATCTGTTTATTCAACCGAAAGCTTTTGCGGAATTCAATATTCCGGGTCTCAATAAGTTAAGGCCGAGTATTGGGTTGGGATATACAATTGTAAGGTCCAAATACGATGGTACTATAGGATATTTTGCAGATTCCCCTGAAGAGGCGATAATATCTGAAACAAATTCGGATGGAGGGCTAAACCTGAATTTAGGTCTTTCATACGATTTCAGTACGCGGTTTTATATACAAGCGCAATACGATTATATTAGGTTGAATCAAAGATTTGATGATTCGCAACGAAATAAGGATTTAAACCTAGGGTTATTGAAATTTGGATTTGGATTTCGTTTTTGATCCTAGTTTAAATAGTTAAAAAATAGGAGGTTGTCAAGAATGTCAGTGCTGCTGTCATTTCGAGCGGAGTCGAGAATAGTACATCATTGATTTCAAATATATTTCGATGGTGCTCAATGTGATAGAAAATTATTTTTTGACTTTTCAGAGCCTCTTTGTTATTTAATCGAATTAGATTCTAGATATGTACAAGTAATAAGCTTAATTCTATCTTTGTCGACTATTAGTTTTACTATGATCAATGTGTCCAAAATAAGAGCAGATTTCCCTATCCTAGTCCGTAAGGTCAATGGGCATCCTTTGGTCTATTTCGATAATGCCGCTACCTCACAGACACCAACACAGGTCATCGATGCGATTGTTGATTACTATAGTAATTACAATGCGAACATTCACCGCGGGGTACATACGCTATCCCAAGAGGCAACCGATAAATACGAACAGGCCCGTATAAAGATCCAAAAGCATTTCAATG
>NZ_JBATHS010000227.1:0-15782 GCF_049667165.1 Maribacter sp. | reverse complement strand
AATGCCGGGGATGGTTATCGCGAGGTTTGGATCCGGGACTATAACACCTTTATAGAGTTGTCTGCAGAAGTATATCCGGCCGAGGAATTAAAGGAAAACCTTTTGGTCTTCTTCCGCATGCAGGGTGATGATGGCAATATTATTGATGGGTTTACCCCTGCAGAAGCAATTTCCAAAGAAGAAACCGATTTTAGTTATTCGGATTTGGAGCCTCGTTATGCCGGTCATAAAAACACCGTGGAAACCGATCAGGAAACCTCCTTGATACAGACCGTTTTTAAATACGTGAAAGTAACAGGGGATACGACCATTTTAGATGTTGAAATTGGCGATAAGACCGTCGCCGAACGTATGGAATGGGCCATGCATTTTTTAATGGATAAACGCTTCTCTACCGAGCATGGTTTAATTTGGGGTGCGACTACCGCCGATTGGGGCGATGTGCAACCAGAGCACGGTTGGGGGGTCGACATTGATGGGAATACCCACAGGGCCATTGACATTTATGACAACGCAATGCTGATCATTGCCTTGGATAATCTGATTGAATTGTTGCCACAAACAGAGTCAAAATGGCTTCCCATACGTAACCAATTGGCAGAAAACGCAAAAAAACAACTCTGGGATGATGAAGCCCAAAAATTCATACCCCATATTTATTTGGATGGCTCGCCATTTCCAGAGGGTTTCAATGAGAATGAAATTTATTACTTTGGAGGTACGGCAGTAGCCATAGAAGCAGGATTGCTTTCAAAAGAGGAAATACGGAATTCCATTGATGAAATGATTTCAAGGGTGAAACAGGCCGGTGCTCCCTCGATCGGGTTAACCTTATATCCTCCTTATCCCGCAGGATACTTTGAGAACAAAATCATGAATCCTGAATATAGTTATCAAAATGGGGGTGATTGGACCTGGTTCGGAGCACGTATGATCCAGCAAATGGTGAAGTATGGTTTTGTTGCCGACGCCTATCAGCAAATAATGCCGATGACGGATAGGGTAATAAAGAACGATGGATTTTATGAATGGTATACTGTGGATAATAAGCCGAAAGGTTCAGGTACTTTTCGAGGTTCGGCTGGTGTACTTTACACAGCAATCCTTACATTTGAAGAATGGGCAAATTCCAATAGTGAATAGGTGGGAGGTGACCAACGGAGCAATATGGAAACAGTTTGACTATGGATTTTAAATTAAACCAGAACAGCCCTGTTCCGCTGCATTCACAGATAGAGGAATACCTTAGAACACTGCTTGTTCAGGATGAATATCGTAGTGGGAAGCGGTTTTTGCCCAAGGAAGTAACCCTGGCTAAAAAATTAGGCGTTTCCAGAAATACGGTACGTCAGGCGGTCAATACCTTAGTAAACGAACATCTCATTCAACGAAAAAAAGGGGTTGGCACCAAAGTGGTCAACAAAAAAATCGCCACACGGCTCGATAATTGGATCAGTTTCACAAAGGAAATGCGAAAACAGGGAATCGAGGTGGTCGATTATTTGGTAACCATTTCCCTTGAAATTGCACCGGATGAGGTATATGGGGCCTTATCTACTTCGAAATCCAAGAAAATATGGAAACTCGAAAAAATAAGGGGGTCAAAAAATGCCAAATACTTATATTCCGTATCCTATTTTCATCCTAGGGTGGGCATAACAGGGAAGGAAGATTTCAGGACGCCCTTGTACGAATTATTGGAGACCGCCCATGATACCATAGTAGCCACTTCCAAGGAAAGCATCAGTGCGATAAAAGCCGATAAAAAACTCGTATCCATCCTCGATGTTGCGCCGAAAACACCTATTTTGAGAAGAGAGCGTTTGGTATGTGACCCTGGGGATAGACCCGTCGAATATAATATCGTATTCTATCATACGGACTACATTACCTACGATATTGAAATAAAAAGAGAACTTTAAATATACATTTTATGACCGACCAAATTGCAATAGGGGTAGATGTAGGAGGAAGCCATATTACGAGCGCAGCTGTTAATTTAAGGACGTTTGAGATTCTTCAGAACAGTTCTTTTTCAGCCAAGATAAATAATAAGGCATCAAAGGAAATCATCATGCAAGATTGGTGCATAGCCATCAACAAGACTATTGAAAGTGCATCCTTACAAAACAGGGCAACTATCGGATTTGCCATCCCCGGGCCTTTTAACTATAAAACGGGAGTGGCCCTTTTTGAGGGAGATAATGATAAATACGAAAGTCTGTATAACGTTTCGATTCCTCAAGAATTGCCTAAATTCATCAATAGCGAACAAGTTGACCTCAGGTTTCTGAATGATGCCACAGCTTTTGGTGTGGGGGTTTCCACACAGGGGAAGGCCAAGAATTGCAAAAAAGTCATAGTGGTGACTTTGGGAACAGGATTTGGTTCAGCATTCATCAATAATGGTGTGCCCCAAGTAAATTCAGATGACGTACCTAAAGATGGTTGTTTATGGGACAAACCCTATAAATCGGGCATTAGCGACGATTATTTCTCTACGCGGTGGTGTATTGAACGCTATTATGAGATTACCTCGAAACGCGTTAAGGGCGTAAAGGAGATTGCCGAGGCGAATACAGAGGAATCAAGAGCGGTTTTCAATGAGTTCGGAAGTAATATGGCAGAATTTATGATTCCGTTTGTCAAAAAGTTCCAAGCTGAGATTATTGTCATGGGAGGAAATATTTCTAAGGCCAGCGACCTTTTTCTACCCATGCTAAAAAGTGAATTGCAAAAGGCAGGATTGCAAACAGCGTTTGAGATATCCCCATTATTGGAAGATGCTGCCATTATCGGCAGTGCTAAACTCTTTGTGCCTGATTTTTGGAACCTGGTAAAAAATGAACTTCCTGAACTTTAAACAATTTTAATATATGGTTTCCAATAAAATTCAACCTAGTAAATTATTCCCTGTATTCCTGACTTTCATTGTTATGGGATTTGTTGATATCGTTGGCGTTTCAACGGGGTACGTGCAGAAAGATTTTGGTCTTTCAGATTCTATGGCCCAGTTTATTCCGTCGATGGTGTTCATTTGGTTTTTTGTTTTTTCTATCCCTGTGGGGATTCTTCAGGATAAGATCGGTAAAAAGAAAATGATGAATCTTGGAATTATCATTACCATTCTTGGGCTGCTCATCCCTTTCATTTATTATTCCTTTGTAGTGGTACTTATTGCCTTTGTCTTTATGGGTATCGGGAATACCATCGTACAGGTGGCAGCAAGCCCGTTGTTACAGGAAGTTACCCCCAAGGAAAAACTTTCAAGTTTCTTAAGCCTCTCCCAGTTCATTAAGGCCATCACATCATTGACGGGCCCCATAATTGCAACGTATTTGGCGATCACTTATGACAAATGGATCTTGGTCTTTGTCGTATACGCGCTTATTTCGCTAGCGAATGTAATATGGCTTTCCATGACCAAGATCGAGGAGAATATTAAATCAGAATCCCCGGCCACCTTTAGTTCATGCATGAAGTTATTGACCAATAAATTTGTACTTACAATGGTAATTGCCATTTTCCTTATTGTTGGGGCTGATGTGGGAATGAACTCAAATATTCAAGGATTTTTAATGAAACTTCACGGGCTTACCTTGGAAAATGCCTCCTACGGGATCAGCATTTATTTTACGGCATTGATGATCAGTAGGTTTGTGGGGGCCATTTTATTGCAATTTTTAAAGCCGGTGTTCTTTTTGGTGACCACTACGGTCTTAGCGATACTTGGCACACTGTTGATTATGTTCTCCACTACCGAAATGATGGCCTATATCGCCATTTTCATTGTGGGTCTTGGGGCAGGTAATCTGTTCCCTTTGGTATTTTCAATAGCGATCAACAAAATGCCATCCAGATCAAACGAGATATCGGGGCTATTGATCATGGCTATTGTCGGGGGGGCTATTATTCCACCGATTATGGGCTATGTAAGTTCCACTTCGGGGATCATAGGCAGCCTTATAGTACTTGTGTCATGTTTTGCATATATGTTGATCATCCCATTTGCGGCAAAAAGGGATAAGGCAGATATGGCCTAAACCAAAATAAATCCGTTCATATATTTCAAGAATCCCCATTTTATTTATGGGGATTTTTGGTTTCATTTGCATACATTTAATTTTTAAGATGGTTCGAATATGGTGGAGATAGAACGTAAATTTTTGGTGAAAGGCGATGCCTATAAAAAGGAAGCTTCCACAAAAATCAGAATAGTCCAAGGTTTTTTGAACACACACCCTAACCGTACTGTTCGAGTTAGGCTGAAGGGAGATTTGGGTTTCATAACCGTAAAGGGCATATCGAATGAATCGGGTACATCCCGATTTGAATGGGAAAAAGAAATCAATGCGAAAGAGGCAGATGCCTTACTCCGACTATGTGAAAAAACCACAATTGAAAAAAACAGGTATGAAATCCCAGTGGGAGATTATATTTTTGAAGTGGACGAATTTCTAGGGGCCAATGCAGGGCTTGTAATCGCTGAGATAGAACTGCAAGATGAAAACGCCGTATTTGAACGCCCTGAATGGCTTGGGAAAGAAGTCACGGGAGAACTGAAATATTATAATTCGGTATTAAGTAAGCAACCTTATAAATCGTGGTAAAATGAAGTATTTAACGTGTATATTGGCCCTATTCACTTTGTTTGCATGCAAGGAGGAACATAAAGTTCCGCAAGAAATCGAGGAGGTGGTAAAAGAAAAAACGATCAGGCAAATCAATGAAGAACTGATACTAAAAGGATATAAAACCTTTGATTTTGTGGAAGAAACCACTAAGGACACCATTCTTATGCAACAATATTTTATCGCTTTTTTAAAGAGAGGGCCAAATCGGTCGCAGAACCAAGCGGAAGCCGATAGTCTACAAGCACTGCACCTTCAACATCTTAGCCGAATGTACACTAATGGTTTTGCGGATATTTCCGGACCCTTTGGTGATGATGGCGATATACGAGGTATTACCATTTACAATACCCCAACCTTGGAAATGGCCGATAGTTTGGCTCATATGGATCCCATGGTTAAAACCGGAAGATTGGTTATTGAAATACACCCATGGTGGGCTGCGAAAGGGTTCTCCTTGCGTTGATGACAATCAACTAGCAAGAACACCTTTTATTTCTAAAAGTGGAATTTGGGTCAGATTTTCTTCTGAAATTGATCCTTTTTCAAAAACAAACCGTTTTTCGTAGAGTTGGCCATGTAAGTAGTAGGTAACATAAAACTCATTGGTCAAATCAAGGACCTCTTTATGAACGAATTCCAGTTTTTGATAGGATTTTGCCTCCAATGCTTCCATATGATGCCTCATCGTGGCGGTTTTCAAATCACCATCATACCCTTTTGACACGACAAAAACCAGCTCTACGGGTAGACTCCCATCATTTATGAGGTAGGCATTCCATGTCTTTTCAAGAAAATCATCGTTCCTTTCCTGAATGAGGGCAATATATACAGCTTTAACTTTGGGTATTTCAATATCCTTTTTCAAAACGGAGGAACTCTTATAATGTGCTTTTGAATTGCTCTAAAAAGCGAACATCATTTTCACTCAATAAGCGAATATCCGATATTTGATGTAACAGTAGAGCGATGCGATCTATGCCCATTCCGAATGCAAACCCTGAATAATCTTTCGAATCGATACCGCAATTCTCAAGCACATTGGGGTCAACCATGCCACAACCCATAATCTCTAACCAGCCAGTACCTTTGGTCATCCTGTAATCGGTTTCCGTCTCTAAGCCCCAATACACATCAACTTCGGCACTAGGCTCGGTAAATGGAAAATAGGAAGGACGGAGTCTGATCTTCGATTTGCCAAACAACTCCGTCGTAAAAAATTGTAAGGTCTGTTTTAAATCGGCAAAAGAAACATCCTTGTCAATATAAAGCCCTTCAACCTGATGGAAAAAGCAATGCGAACGGGCAGAAATAGCCTCGTTTCGATACACCCTCCCCGGTGAGATGGTACGTATGGGCGGTTTATTATTCTCCATATAACGTACTTGAACTGAAGAAGTATGTGTACGCAATAGGATATCTGGATCGGTCTGGATAAAAAAGGTATCCTGCATATCTCTCGCAGGATGGTATTCGGGTAAGTTCAAAGCACTGAAGTTATGCCAATCATCCTCGATCTCGGGTCCTTCGGATACATTGAACCCAATTCTGGAAAAGATATCGATAATCTGATTTTTAACAATGGAAATGGGGTGTCTTGCACCAAGGGCCATGGCTTCCCCAGGTCGGGTCAAATCCCCATACTTACCTGTAACTTCCGTTGTGCTATCGAGCGCTTCCTTAAGTTGGTTCACTTTTTCGGTAGCAACTAATTTAAGCTGGTTGATGGTCTGCCCAAATTCTTTCTTTTGATCAGGAGGCACATTTTTAAACGCAGCGAAAAATTCATTCAACAACCCTTTTTTCCCCAAATATTTTATACGGAAAGCTTCAATGGCTTCTTTGGATTCGGCGGTGAAATTTTCAACTTCCGCTATATGTTCCTTTATCTTATCGATCATGACGCTAAACTAAGAGGACAAATTTAAAATAATATACGAAGTATAATCAAAATAGAACCAATAAAAAACCGTGCCTCTATCGAAAGTACGGTAGTTTTTTGTTATAAAAATCCTATTGGTATTTATCCTTTACATGCTCTTTTATCCAAGTAGTACACTCTTGGAAGGTTTCAAAGATATGTTCTTCGGGTATAAAGTCTGGAATAATATCAATTCGTTCCATCATATACCTAGGTTGGCGTTGCAGGTCAACGAAGAGAACAGTTACCTTGTTTTTGTTCAATTCCTGTAAAACGTCTTCCATTGCATAAAGGCCAGATTGGTCCATATACTGCATACGATCCAAACGTATGATTACATAGGAGGCCGTTTCAGGAATTTGATCTGCCAATGCTTGGAATTCGTTAGTTGATCCGAAGAACAACGGACCTTTGAGGTGTTTTATATATACCTCTTCTATAAGGTTCTTGGGGAAGTTTGCCTCATCTGACCAACCTTTTTCCTTACCCAGTGTCTTAACATCGGATCTTTCAGCAGTGAGGTCACCCATTTGTTTCATGAACATAAGGGAAGCAATAACCAGTCCGACCCCGACGGCATAGACCAAATTCCAGACCGAGGAAAGGACCAATACCACAAGCATGATGACCACTTCTGAACTGAGTTTTAAAGGACCTAATTTTAAATCTTTTGGCATACTAGGAATAGCTTTCAATCCCTTATAGTCCATTACCCCTATTCCTACGGTCACCAGAATCCCCGCTAGAACGGCAGCTGGGATTTGAGAGGCCACTGGTCCCAGGGACAATAAGATAATCAATAATAGTAACCCAGCGACCATACCGGATAATTTGGTTTTACCACCAGCATTGATGTTAACTACTGTTCTTATAGTGGCGCCTGCTCCAGGAATACCACCAAAAATGGCTCCGATACTATTACCGATACCTTGGCCGACCAACTCTTTGTTGGGGTTATGCTTGGTTTTTGTCATATTATCCGCCACGACCGAGGTCAATAGGGAGTCGATTGCTCCCAACAGGGCCAAAGTAAGGGCGGTAAAAAAATAGGGCGTGATTGAACTCAGTTTAAATTCAGTAAAAATTTCAAAATTGGGCAAAGGAAAACCGCTGGGGATTTCTTCGATAGGTCTATAATCCAAGCCAAAACCATAAGCTACCCCCGAAACTACGATCAAGGCCACCAAAGCACTAGGTATGGCAGTGGTTATGCGTTTAAAGCCATAAATGATTATAATTGTTGAGAGTGCTAGAATAACTTCGATCCAACTAATATTTTGCAATGCCCTAGGAAGTATTTTGATCGAACCAATTACCCCGGACGCTTCCGTTTTCGCTAGAGTACGTGCTTCTTTGAGCATATCTTCATCTGTGATATCCTTTGCTCTTCGAATGGTTTCCTCAAAATTTTCAAGCACTAAAATACCCTCACCGGCCTCTTCTTTAAGGATATTATCAAGAATGATTTCTTCCGCATGTGGTTTGAATTGTTCCACGAAGGCTTCATCCTCTTTAGGATAGTATCCAATTGCAGGTAATATTTGGGTTACCAATATGATCACACCTATGGCGGTCATAAACCCGGAAACCACGGGATATGGGATATAACGAATGTACTTACCTACACCGATTAAGCCAAGTGCTATTTGCATTAACCCCGCTAGTAGAAATATGACAAGAATAGCAGGAAGGGCCTTTTCAATACTACCGTCATTAATGGCGATGATACCCGCTATTACGACCATACTTACAGCCGTCATTGGAGCTGTTGGGCCTGATATCTGCGTATTTGTTCCTCCGAAAAGTGCAGCGAAAAAGCTTATGAAAATAGCCCCATAAAGACCTGCACTAGGGCCCAAACCGGAACTTACTCCGAATGCCAATGCCAGTGGTAGGGCAACGATTCCTGCGGTAATACCCCCAAACAAATCGCCCTTTAGATTCGTAAATAGATTTTTCATGAAGATTATTTTCTATTTTAATATAGAATATATGATTTTTCAAATCAAAAGCCAAGATTGTTGCTCCCTTTTGCTTTAAAACCAGGAATCAGTCTAAGTGGTAGATTTCCATGATATCCTTTAGATATCTTTCAAAATCGATTTTCAGGTCTATTAATTTTCCTGTATGGATGTCAAATATCCATCCATGAACTTTTAGCCCTCGTTCTCTATAGGCTTTTTGAACTGCTGCCGTTTTAATCAGGTTCACACACTGTTCTTTGACATTGAGTTCTACAAGACGGTCATATTTTTTCGTGTCATCGTCTATGGCATTAAGTTCATCCTTATGAATGCGGTAAACGTCACGTATGTTTCGTAACCAAGGATTCAGAATACCCAAGTCTGCGGATTCCATGGCCGCCTGAACGCCCCCGCAAGCATAATGTCCGCAGATTACTATTTGTTTCACCTTTAAATGATCTACCGCATAATTGATTACCGACATCGCATTAAGGTCAATACTGATGACCATATTGGCAATATTTCTATGTACAAAAACCTCTCCAGGTTGCGCACCCATCAATTCTTCAGCGGTCACCCTACTATCAGAGCAGCCAATATATAATAGTTCGGGTTTTTGCCCTTGCCCCATTTTTTTAAAATAGTCGGGATCTGTGGAAAGTCTTTCGGCGATCCAATTCTTATTGTTTTCAAAAACAGTATCTATATTCATAATTATTGTTAACTAGATTACTAAGGAAAGATAGGTAAATAAGCCCATACTTAATTTGGTATGGGCTATTTAGTAAAACATTAAATTATTCACTATTCGTAAAAATCCACGGCACCCGTGGATATATCGTACATAGCCCCGATAATTTTGATTTCTCCTTTGGCTTCCATTTCAGAGAGGATTTTACTACGTTCATGTATATTCTCAATGGTAAGCGCTACATTTTTTACAGAAACATTGTCCACAAATTCCAAGTTTTTGGAATTGCGAAGATTTTCATCCTTAGGTTCCTTTACGGCAGCGACGGCAGGTTCTAATTTATTGATCAATGCCGTCAAATTACCCATTCGGGCATGGTCACATGCACCTTTGATCGCTCCACAGCTGGTATGCCCAAGAACAACGATTAGTTTGGTGCCTGCTAATTTACAAGCAAACTCCATGCTTCCTAAGATATCTTCATTCACGAAGTTCCCTGCAATGCGGATACTGAACACATCGCCTAATCCCTGATCAAATACAAGCTCCGCGGAAACCCGTGAATCAATGCAACTTAAAATGGTCGCGAACGGAAATTGTCCTTCACTGGTATCGTTTACCTGTTCCAATAGGTTTCTGTTCGCTTTGAGATTATTTTGAAAACGCTGATTCCCTTCCTTTAAGAATTGTAAGGATTTCGTGGGCGTCATCGTAGCTTGTGTCTCTTTTGTGTGTGCTTTCATAATATGCTTTTATTAAGTTCTTTTTTATCTTTTAAAATTGAATTCCCGAAAGTTGCCTCACTTACCGAGGTGAACATGAGGTTGGTGTCGAGTTTGCCAATAATCCCTTTTATATCGGAATGGATTGAATTACTTTTTTGAGCGTCAAATCCTTTTTCCCTGTCAATAAAAAGCAAATTGATCTTGTTCTTGGCCACGTAGTTGGTAAGGTTGTTCAAGGCGTTATCACTGTGATTGAATACATAATCCACAGTTCTCTTATCAGAAAGGGTTTGTGTCGTATCGGTCATATTCGAATCCTTAATGAACTTAAAGTTCTTCAGCGGTTTATCGCTGAAGGCCATCAATTCCGATGTCAAAGGTTTGTTCATCAAAGATCCGGAACCATTGAGAATGCCCAATGAAAGAGCGTTGTTGGGTTCAAGAACATTTTTATGATTCGTTATCATTATCGTTCCCGAATAACGGTTGAGGACATATGAAGTGATACCATCACCCAATAACTGATATGGTTTTGTTTTCCTCTTGCCTAAAACAACGATATTTGGTTTATGTTTCTCAAAATATCGGGCAATCTCGTTTTTTACATTACCGACAGCAAAGGAATAGTTTATTGGAACTCCATATTCTTGGGCTAAGGGGGCGATTGTTTTTCTCAAGGCACTATTGCTCTTTGTCTGGACGGAATTGATCGATCTCATGGCGGACAGCTGGTTTTCTTTCTCGACCATTTCAGTAGGTTTAAGAACACTGAAAACTTCGATTTCCCCATCAATCATTTTAGCTAGACTAACTGTACTTTTTAAAATGGTTTGTATCGTGTCTTTCAAATCTGAAAGTACGACGATTTTATATTTGTTTGTTTTCATTTTTTATTAGATTTATTTGAGATACTTAACTTAAGCTTATTTCTGACTTGGGTCTGTTTTCAAAAAATTCGATGAAGCTCGTCGGATTCTCCACAATTCCCCTTTTGGATACCAGTTGAATGTCGATGTTCCGTTCTTTGGCCTTAAAGGCAAAATCTTCCAAAATTTCGATAATATCATTATCCAAAAATCTGGTTTTAAGCAAATTAAGTTCCAGATAGGTATCTTTCGGTAAACTGTCCAATTCTTTTAGGATCGCACCTTTGTTAAAAAAGGTCACTTCCTCAGCCAATGACATTTTTATTTTATGCTTGCCATTACTCTTGTCCTCTATATGAAGGAAATGTGAATTTTGGTAGCTTTTCAGTAGGATCACAACAATTCCTACACCAAGACCAAGACCGATTCCGACCAGGAGATCAGTAAAAATAATACCGAGTATGGTAACGATAAAGGGTACGAATTGTTTCCATCCTAGTTTGTACATTTTTTTGAACAAGGCGGGTTTAGCCAGTTTA
The DNA here is from genome assembly GCF_049667165.1 of Maribacter sp. GTDB lineage: Bacteria > Bacteroidota > Bacteroidia > Flavobacteriales > Flavobacteriaceae > Maribacter_A. The sequence goes on along the minus strand of NZ_JBATHS010000227.1, from coordinate 4,445 downwards.
TAACCGACTATAAACAGAACTGCAGCCAGGACCGATAAAGGTATCATGTTCAATAATCTTGGAATAAGTATTACTGATATGAGTAATAGAAAACCGTGTATAATCGTAGATAGCTTGGTCCTTCCCCCAGATTGTATATTGGCGGAACTACGAACGATTACTTGGGTTATCGGAAGTCCTCCGATCATACCAGAGATGATGTTACCTGCCCCCTGTGCCAGAAGTTCCCGATTTGTTGGGGTTACATTCTTATGAGGGTCCAATTTGTCGGTGGCTTCTACACATAAAAGCGTTTCAAGACTGGCTACAAGTGCAATGGTAAAAGCTGTTATCCATATTTCAGGATTTGTGATGGCCCCGAAGTTTGGAAAACTGAACTGAGCTAAAAACGAGGATGCATCTTCAGGAATGGGAACACGGACTAAATGGTCTTTTGAAATGGAAAGGGTATCATGACCTTGAGTAATGATAAAGAAAATAATTCCGACTGCTACAGCGACCAAAGGTCCCTGGATCAACTGAAAGATTTTACCCTTCTTTGAAAGAACCTTATCCCACAACAGCAAGATCGCCAAGCCTAGAATGGCAACTAATGTAGCCCCAGGGCTTATATTGTTTGCCGTTTCGAATATTTCGGAAAAGGTATTTTCACCATCAACTTGTAAAAAGGCCCAATCGCCTTCAGGGTCAGGGTCATATCCAAAAAAATGGGGAATCTGTTTTAAAATGATGATAATCCCGATACCGGTAAGCATCCCTTTAATTACAGAAGAGGGGAAATAATACCCTATTACCCCTGCTTTTAGAAAACCGAAAATCAATTGTATGATACCCCCCAATACTACAGCAACCAAAAAATTTTCATAACCACCCAGAGCACCTATGGCGGTTAGAACGATGGCTGCCAAACCTGCGGCCGGACCACTAACACCAATCTTTGAACCACTTAAGGCACCAACAATGATACCACCTACGATACCGGAAATCAATCCTGAAAATAGGGGGGCACCACTGGCCAAGGCAATTCCTAAACATAAGGGCAATGCAACAAAAAATACCACGACACTTGCGGGAAGGTCGTTCTTAATATATTTAAACATATTTACAATAAATTTTTGTCTTCAAAAGGAATGAAGACAGGTTAGTTCATTAAAAGAAATGATTTTTTGGCTATAGTAATACTTGTAGCGAACACTTAAAACTCATGATGTGAAAACACATACAATGCTGCACTACTTTAAAATAGCCGGAAAATTAGATTTGACTAACCTAAGGGTTCTGGGGGAGGAACGGGAATTTCTAGGGTAAGATTGCTAATACCATTATTATAAAAACAACCTATTTTAGATTTTTTTAGGGGAGAAAGAGGGGAAAAAAGAGCGGGGTCGATATGCACGAATTTTTCCTCTGCTTGGGATTTTTTCCCAGTCTCCTGTTGTTCCTCTTCAGTAAGATTCGTAATTACAACAGGGTTGTCCGTATTAATCAAAGTTAAAACGCTCGGAGCCACAATGGCGAAAATCCATACTACAAGTAAGGTAATAAGAATGTTCGACCTAACCATTTACTCTATTTTTTCACAAATATAATAGTATTACTATTATTGTTAGTTAATGAAATATTAAAAATCTTTCAACAGTTTTATACTTTCCGATGGTATCCAACCCGTTTTGCCGTCAACGATTTTTATTTTTTTCCATTCGTTCAATTCATCCAATACGTTGACTTTGGTCCCTTCATGTAACACAAAAATCTCTTGGCTTCCTTGGTTGGGTTCCGATTTAATACCTACCTCGTTATCAAAAATTATGGCAGGTTGATCAGCCATAAAATCATTGTATTGTATAAAGGCGAATACCACGGTCATTAGTGATATCAATAAGGATATGATACCGGTAACGAAAGCAATTCGTTTGTGCAAGGCGTAATTGAAATAGTAGAAAGCGATATACAACACTACAAAAAGGAGCATAAACCCTATGGCTACATAGCTCCACTGGTCGAAGGATAGGAACCCCGTCAGACTTTTGTATATTTTCGCGAGTCCGGTCTCTGGCATAACCTCAATGGCATCGAGTGTCATATTTTGCGCATAGGAAAGATTGTTTTTTATTTCCTGATCACTGGGGGATAGTAAGAGCGCCTTTTCATAATTATATATACTTGGGGCGATTTGGTTTAATTTGTAATAGGCATTGCCCAAATTGAAATATAATGCAGCGGAATGCTGACCATTTTCAAGAATCCCATTATAGTACTCGATGGCTTTCTGGTAGTCACCATTATTATAGGCCTCCGTTGCCCTATTGAATAGCGCTTCATTCTGGGCCTTTCCGATGAAGGTTGTCAACAATACAATGATATAAAATAGCTTTTTCAATGTTTATAATTGTTTATCGAGATTAGAGATGACTTCGCTCGCCTTGTCATAATCCTGATGCATTTGAACATCTGAAAATGGACTGTATCGTGCCATTTCACAATTTTTCAATAAGCCTATAAATCCTTCTTTTGTACCTTCTTCCACTTCCTTATCAGACAATAGGCTGGTAATTTTATCCTTACTGAATTCAGAAGTCTCGATTTTTAATTTGGCCTTTAAATAATTATGTAATGCTTTTTCCAAGGCAATGTAGAATGCGTCTTTATTCCCTAGGGTTCTCTTGGCTTCCGACAGATATTTCCTTGCCAGTTTGTTGGCTCGTTTAATTCTATTACCCTCAACATCGCTTGCGATGGCATCGCGTTTTTTATGGAATAAGATGGCCAACGGGATCAGGGCCAGTGGTAATAACCACCACGCATAAAAATAAACGGAACCAAAGAAATAATCAGCGCCTTTAGCTGAAAGATCAGGGTTGAGTTTAATAAAATTGAACTGATTTCCTGTGGTGACCACCGACTGTTTGGCATTCATGGGGTTTGTTGTTGCGGTCCCAGAGGCATTCGTAGGCCCCTCGATTACATTGATCATGATTTCTTCAGAATTTATCGTATGATAGGTTTCCGATTTCGGATTAAAATAACTGAACGATATGCTAGGCACAGGGTATTTGCCCTTGAAAGAAGGGACAATGGTATAACTGTCACTTATCTTACCCTGCATTCCGGCCAAGGTAGTGCTAACATTTTCATTGTGTTCAGGGTCATAAACCTCAAGGGAACCTGGCAATTCGGGTGCTGGCAATTGAAATAATTTTAGATTGCCTTTACCGTTTACTACCACATTGGCCTGAAGCGATTCCGATGCATTTAAATGGGTCTTGCTGGTTGTGACCGAAAAATCGAATTCACCGACAGCACCTCCAAAATTCTCGGGTTTCCCTGCAGTGGGCAATGCCTTTACATTGATGGTCCTATTCCCGGCAGATACGGTCTTGTTGGTCTGTGAATAAACCCTTCCCCCGAAAAAATCACGCTTGTTCGTCGGAACGTCTACCGTTACCTCAAGGGTAAGGGGTTCTATATCCAATTTCCCTGATTTTTGGGGATAAAGCACGACCCGCTTTAAGACTACATAACGGTAGGCTTTCCCTTGATAAGTACCATTTTCGGCACTTAATCGCTGTACGGGAATATCTTGGCTCCAAAAGTTATTGTATTTGGGATTATCGAGTGGGCGATAGTTCGATACGCGGATCGATGGACTCACGTAGAGTTTATAGACCACACTTATCTCTTCGTTTAAATAGGGATTGGTCTTAGACACCTCCGCCACTAAATGCAGGTTGTCGTCCGCATAATCATCAATCGTCATATCGTCGCTGGGCTTATCGACCGCTGCGGTAACTTCTACGGTTTTAGTCAAGGATTTATAGACCTTTCCATCGATGACAATAGAAGCTTGTTTGATGGTGAATTTGCCACGAGCTGTCGGGGCCAAGGTGTAGGAGTAGGTTTTTGAATAGGAGCGTACCCCATTGACCCATGAAGAGCTTATGGCCTGCAATGGGCCTGATACTACACGAAAACCATTAAAATCAGGAGGTGTGAAATCATCACCGTCCCGGTTCATGGTAAATTCTATCCGCAGCCTTTCGTTAATGCCCAGCTTTTCCTTGCTCAGGTTCGCTTCAAAGGTTACGGCATCATCCTGTGCGTTCATTGTAAGTGTCATGAACAACAAGGGAAGCAATGCCATACAATATTTAAAGCCTATTTTCATTACCAATCCTTTTCGTTTTTAACTTTGGCACCCTTGACTTTTTGGGCATCAATTTTTTCCTGCACTTTCTTCTCCTCATTTTGCATAGCCTCTAACAGATTTTGAATCTGCTGCGGGGAAAGTTGATTGGGTCTAGGTTGTTGCTTTTCTTTTTGTTGAGGTTGATCACCTTGCTCGGGTTGCTTTTTATCCTCTTCTTTTTTATCCCCGTCCCCTTCTTTGTCGGCCTCTTTTTTTTCGTCGTCTTTATCCCCATCATCACCTTGATCTTTCTTATCAC
>NZ_JBATHS010000226.1:0-4871 GCF_049667165.1 Maribacter sp. | reverse complement strand
GAAATTCTGTCCTATTTTTAGCTTCCCTTTGGCGTACCATTGGGCCATTCGGGCTGACGTGCCCGTACCACAAGGTGATCGGTCTATGGCCTTATCCCCGTAGAACACGGCATTGCGGGCCGTAGCTTCTGGCGAAATGGTATCGCCTGTCCATAATATATGACTTACTCCATTGATGGTTTGATCCTCGGGATGTATAAACATTCCGGGGTATTTCAAATTGATCTTTCCTCTAATTTCTTGACTGTATTGTATCAATTTACTTGCCGTAACATCTTGAATCCCAGTAAAATTATACTGTGGATCGATGATGGCATAGAAATTTCCCCCGTATCCAACATCAAATATCAATTCGCCCAATGCCTCGCATTCTATGGTCAGTCCAGTGGCAGCCAAATAGGATTTTACATTCGTTAATTTGACCCAATCAACCTTACTTCCTGTTTGCTGATAGGCTACCTGTACAAGGCCTGCGGGGGTTTCCAATCGAACCTTACCTGGGGATTTGGGCACCAAAAGACCTTCTTCTATCCCTATGGTAATCGACCCAATGGTACCATGGCCACACATGGGCAGGCAACCGCTGGTTTCTATAAAGAGTATACCAAGATCATTCTCGGGACTTGAAGGAGGATAAAAAATACTGCCACTCATCATATCATGACCTCGAGGTTCGAACATCAATCCTTTTCTGATCCAATCGAACTCTTTCAGAAAATGCTGCCGTTTTTCACTCATATTCCTGCCCTGAAGATCTGGCCCGCCTTGGGCCACAACCCTAACCGGATTTCCACAGGTATGCCCATCAATACAAGTAAAGGTACTACGTGCCATCTCAGGACAAATTATAGTTTGCGATTCGTCTTCTCGTTATTCACAAGTCGGGAAATTCCTAGCGGATTGGAGTTTTTCAAGGCATCCGGCAGTTGGCTATCTGGCCAATCTTGATAACTTATCGGTCGCACCCATCGCTTTACGGAATGTATGCCGACCGCGGTGAATCGACTATCCGTTGAGGCGGGATATGGCCCCCCGTGCTGCATGGACGGACAAACTTCCACCCCAGTGGGCACCCCGTTATATATCAATCGACCTACCCTGTTCTGAAGGGCACTGACTATTTCCTTATATTCCTTTAGTTCATCTTCCTCGGCAATGATGGTACCTGTCAACTGGCCTTCGAGATGCGCGACGATCTGTTCCAATTGGTTCTTATCCTTACACTGGACGACAATGGAATAGGGTCCGAAAACCTCTTGGTGTAAGGTTGTGTTTTCAAGAAAGGTTTTACCTTCCACTGTGGTAACCGTTTGTCTGGCATAATTGCTTTGAACCCCTGCTCCGAAATCTGCGACCACCTGCAAGCCACTCTGGGAAACCGCTTTTTGCTTATTGTTTTCATAGGCCCCTATGATATTCGGATGCAACATGCATGAAGGTTCTATCTTGACAATGGCGTCAGAAAGATTTTTGATAAAGGCCGTCAATGCATCGCCTTTAATGCCGAGCAACAATCCGGGATTGGTACAGAACTGCCCCGAACCCAAAGTTATTGAACTTGCATAGGTGTTTGCTAAGGTCTCGCCCCTTTTTTTGGCTGCTTCCGGCAAAATAACGACCGGGTTTACACTTCCCATTTCGGCAAAAACAGGTATGGGTTCCTTGCGCTGTGATGCCAAATCGAACAATGCCCTACCGCCCCTTATACTTCCTGTAAAACCAACGGCCTTTACCCCCGGATGTTTCACCAAGGACACGCCAACCTCAATCCCACTACTATTTAAATTGGAAAAAACGCCGTTGGGCATTTTGGTCTTTGCAGCGGCCTTTATAATGGCCGAGGCGACCAATTCACCGGTACCCGCGTGCATCGGATGCGATTTAACGATCACGGGGCACCCTGCTGCCAGTGCGGCGGCCGTGTCACCTCCCGCTGTGGAGTAGGCCAAAGGAAAATTACTTGCACCGAAAACAACAACAGGCCCCAATGGAATCAACATTTTACGCAAATCTGGTTTTGGTACGGGCGTTCGATCCGGTAGGGCGGTATCAATGGATGCCTCGACCCATGAACCCTCTTTTACCATCTCTGCAAAGGAACGCAATTGCCCCACTGTCCTGCCCCTTTCTCCGATCGCCCTGCCTTCAGGCAGTCCCGATTCAGAACAGTAGGTTTTGATCAATAAATCATCCAATGCCAAAATCTCATCGGCTATGGCATTTAAAAATTCAGCCTTTCTTGTTCCTGAAAGCCCACTGAATTGGGGATAGGCATTTGTAGCTAATTGTACCGCCAGATCGATTTCCTTAGTTGTAGCCTCCACAAAACTGATGCTGTTTTCCTGGTTCAATTGCGGATTGAAAGTAGTGTACGTTTTAGTTCCTTTTGCAGAAAGGGTATTACCAATATAGTTTTTTCCTGTAATCATTTTTATGCTTGTTCAGATTTCCTAAAAATATGCGACTACCAATGTATCGAATTCTTCGCGTAATCCTATGGTAATCCCTTTAATAAATCATCCTTGAATAGCACTTTTGGATAATGACCTATAATCGGGTAAACGAGGCCTAGTACGTAATCCTTCCTCGATAAGCTTTAGTACCCTAGCCCTTTCTGCACCATGCAATGGTAATCGTGGTGCCCGCACTATTTCGGTGCCGATTCCCGTACCGACTTCTGCCAGTTTAATGTTCTGTACCAGTTGAGGACTGATATCCAATTCCAACAAAGGTAAGAACCATCTATAGATCTCTATGGCCTCGGTTATTCTTCCGGCCTTGACCAATTCATAAATGGCCACTGTTTCAGCTGGAAAGGCACATACTAGGCCGGCCACCCAACCATCAGCGCCCATGAGCATGCTTTCCAAAGCAAGGGTATCTACACCGCATAATACTTTTAGTCGATTCCCAAATCTATTCCTGATACGTGTAATATTTGATATATCACGGGTTGACTCCTTCACCGCTTTGATAGTATCGCATTCCTTTACCAATTCCTCAAACATATCAAGGGTTACCTCGATCTTATAGTCAATAGGGTTGTTATAGATCATGATAGGCAAATCGGTACTCTTGGCCACGGCCTTAAAATAGACCACGGTTTCATGGTCGGTAGCCTTATACCGCATGGGAGGCAATATCATTAAACCGCTAGCACCATACTCCTTCGCCCTTTGGGCGGCGACAATGGCATCTTTCGTACTCTGTTCGGCAATGTTTATGATAACCGGGACATTGCCATCAACGATTTTAACAGTTTCCTGAATCAAGATTCGTTTTTCATCATCGGTCAAAGTACTCGCTTCCCCTAGGGTACCCCCCAGGATGATCCCACTGACCCCTGCGGACAACTGTGCCTCTATGTTCACCCGGAACATTTTTAAATCAAGGGTATCGTCTTCATTGAATTTGGTTGTTACCGCTGGCATTACGCCTTGCCATTGTACTTGCATAATATGTGATTTTGAATAGTTACAAAAATACTGCAGAACCCAACCCAAAAGATATATCAATCTTAGCCAATTCTATGCGTATTTTATCATATTTTAGTAATATTTCTATAAAAAACATACAATTTTTGCATATATTAAACCTATGAAAGTCCTACCATTTAAGATAGCGAAGCCATTGAACCAAAATCTGATCGTTCAGGTAGACGAGTCGACAGCATTCTACAACCAATTGCACCAACATCAAGAATTGCAAATGAGTCTGATTCTAAAAGGTGAGGGAAAATTGATTACGGGCGATAGTGTCCATCGTTTCAAACCTGATGACTTTTTCGTCATTGGCCCTAATTGTCCACACCTCTTTCAAAGTGAAAGGACCAACGGTATGGTAAAAATGATTTCCTTATTCTTTTCACGTAATTCTTTTGGGGAACATTTTTTTGATCTAGCGGAAGTGGAAGACCTCAGGCCTTTTTTCGATAGCGCAAAGAATGGTTTTAAATTGATTTCCCAAAAGGAAACGGTTCAGAAGTTGGTTTGTCATATACCGGAACAGGATAAACTAACCCGTTTCACTGATTTTCTGCAGTTGATCCGCCTTCTTTGTGGGGCCAAACGGGAAGCACTTACGGGGTTTGTGTATCCAAAACAAATCGGCAATCGAGATGGACAGCGCTTACAATCAGTATTTGATTTTGTTGTCAATTCCTTTCAGAATGATATTAGTCTTCTTACTGTATCCGAGCTTGCCTTTATGACCCCGAATGCATTCTGCAGGTTTTTTAAAAGACAAACCAACAAAACATTCTTCCAATTTTTAATTGAACTTCGATTGGAACACGCATGTCAGTTGCTCCTGAGCTCTGATCTGCCCATTACTCAAATAGCCGAAAGGTCTGGCTTTAATTCCATTTCGAACTTCAATCGTCAATTCAAGGCGCTAAAGGGCATCTCGCCTACCCAATATGCAAGGCATGCCCCGTAAAAAAGAAAACACGGATATTCATCCTGTCCTAAGCACTTATCTTCCGGTTTTCATTATTTTTGACATTGGATAAAGCATAGGATCATGACTAAATTGATTATAGGGATAGTAGGATTGGCAATGGCCTGTAATTCTTCCCAAACCACGGTTCCGGAAAAAACCACAACCCTTTCTTCTTCAGCCGAAATCACCTTCGCAGAGACCATAACCGCCGATGAATTGAAAGAGCACTTATTTATATATGCCTCTGATGAATTTGAGGGCCGGGATACGGGAAGCCCAGGGCAAAAAAAAGCAGCAGCATATATCAAGAACGAGTATGTGTCAATGGGTATCCCAGCGGCAAAGGAAGATGGGGACTATTATCAAGAGGTACCGATGGAAATCGCAAAAATGCCCTCGGGTGTTTTATCGATAAACGGCGAAGACTATGA
>NZ_JBATHS010000225.1:0-44740 GCF_049667165.1 Maribacter sp. | reverse complement strand
TTTAATCGACCATGATGCAACAATAAAAAGGGATCCACCTGTTCCACCTTCTGAGTGGGCAAGGCTTGTTTTAAAGGAATACCTCCCATGTCAATATCAAAAGCCGGAATCAATAGTTTAACTTTTTTATTCATAGTGCTAATTTCAAAAATTGGTGCGATTCCTTACATGTAATGAAGACTAGGGCCGCATGACATCATAGTCGCTGATATGTTTTTACCCTTACTTTCGTACATTCTGTAACAAGATCCTTGACCGGTTTTTTTTATTGTCGGCCAACGCTTTCCATCTAGATAGATGTTTGGCGATGGTTTGGACTAAACATGCCGGTCGATAGGTATGGTGATTCCATCAGGATCCATAAATACAATACCATATCGGATTGCTTTGCTGAAGTAATGATTCTTTTTTTTTTACTTCATAAAAATCAATCTATAGGTCAATTTCGGTTTTCATAACTGGGCCTAGCAGGTGTTTTAAAGTTACTTGGACTATCAAGTAATAGCAAAACCTCTTTTATGGCAGCTTCCAATTGAATATCTATTCCATTGGCCAATTTTTGAAAATCTTCAATTACTTCGATATCGGGATCAACGCCATGCCCTTCTTTAAACCATGCACCATTTGCGTCGTACATTCTAAAGGTTGGAACGGTTATTCTTCCATTGTCGATTAAGCTTGGCGCTCCCGAAATTCCGATAAGTCCACCCCAGGTGCGGGTGCCGATCAATGGACCAATTCCCCTCTTTTTGAAGTAGTCTGGAAAGGCGTCACCCCCAGAACCACTGAATCCGTTGATGAGCATTACTTTTGGACCAAAATTCCCCGATGGTGGCCAAGCCCAGTCCTTACCATCCCTAACAGCCCAGAAAGCGAGGGGCTCACGATCTAAAATCTCTACGAATCTGTCTGGAATTTGACCCCCACTATTGAATCGTTCATCAATAATCAGACCTTCCTTGTTCATTTGCGCATAGAATTGACGTACCAATTCATTCTGACCATCACGTCCGGTACTGCGGACATACACATAGCCTATTTTCCCATTGGTGGCTTCTTCAACCCGTCTTCTATTGTTCTCTATCCATGCCAAATGGCGTAATCTGGATTCCGATTTCAATAGTTTTACGATATGCTTTTTAGCGTTGGTCATCGAGGGGTTACTATTGATGGTGAGTTGAACTGTTTCGTCGGCCAAGCCCTGAAAAGCTTCGAAAATCGGTTTCGTAACATCGATAGGACGACCATTAACGGCTAGAATGTAATCGTTTTCCACGATGTTTATTCCAGGTTTGGCTAGGGGCGATCGCATTTCAACATCCCAAGGGGCGCTTGAAATTATTTTTTTGATTCTATACTTTCCATTTTCCAGGGCAATATCCGCTCCTAAATAACCCACGTTCATCATATCGGCATCTTCCAGGTCGCCACCACCGGTATACGTATGGGAAGCATTCAGCTCTGCAATTAAATCTCCAATGATAATATTAACATCATTCCGTGTATTCGATTGCTCGATCAATTGACCATATTTTGTTCTCATCGCAGTCCAGTCCACACCGTGCATATTAGGGTCATAAAAATAATCGCGTTCCATTCTCCAAACATCATTGAATATCTGTTTCCATTCTTCATTGGGTATGATGTTCATGGTCATATTTTGTATAGGGACCGTTTTATCTATTTTCTGATCGGCTTTAACCTCTATTACAGCAAGTTTTTTTTCTTGGCTGACCAATAGTTTCTTACCATCCGCGGACACCTCGAAATCAGCAACCTTTGATATAATGGTTTTAACTTCCCTTTCTTCAAAATCATAGTAATCCAGGGAAGGGGAGGAGTCCTCTGGCGCCCCGGAATTAGGAAAACGAGTAAAAAGAAGTTTGCCTTCAATGGCAGCTAAGTTTCCTAAGTTACCCGAGGGTATGTCTAAGAGCTCTACTCGATTTTCGAAATCAGCAACGTCGATTACGGTCTTTGGAACCTCTTTTTTTGCCTCCTCATCATCAGCAATGTCTTTTTTCTTCTTCTTGGATTCATCATCCTTCTTGTCCTTATCCTTATCATCTTTGGTAAGTTCGACCGAATCATTTTTTAGTTTCAACAAGGAACTTTCAGATGTATTTAAGGTAGCCACCGCAATGTTGGTAGTATTTGGATAGATAAAAGTGTTGTCGAGGTCGGAATAAACAGGTTCGAACGTTCTATTGGTCGTGAAAAAAAGATACTTTCCATCAGCACTGAAGGTCGGTGAATTATCGGAATAGTATCCCGAAGTAAGTTGAGACAGTTTATTATTGGCCGTATTGTAAGCGAAAATTGCGGTAGTAGATGGATTATCAGTGCTGCGGGCATAAGCAAACCATTTGCTATCAGGAGTCCATGTAACCCGGAAATTATCTAAACCGCCTTGAAACATATCCTTTCCTTTATCAGCATGTATAATGGTACCGGTATCTATATCCAAGTAATTTATTTTCATGGCTTGGTCAACATACGCTATTTTTTTGCCGTCAGGGGACCAATTTATGGCATAATTAAAACCGCTTTTAAAATCAGTGACCATTCTTGGCGGTTGTTTATCGGTCATATCGTGAAGAAATAATTGATATTCACCATTCGAATCGCTCCAGTAAGCAACATAGTTACCATCAGGGGACCAAGCTGGTTTTCGCTCGGCAACTCCAGAGGTTCTTGAAAGGTTTTCTATAAAACCTTCATTGGCGGGTAAACTGAACAATTCACCCCTTGCCTGAACAACTACTCTATTCCCATCAGGTGATAGGGTTGTGTTTTGAATAAAAGAAGCCACTTTCTTTTGTCTTTGAATCCGCCCTTTTTGATCTGAAACCACTTGAATATCAACTTCAGAAGTAGCATTCGATGCCAAATTATACAGGTATAATTTTCCACCGGCTTCGAATACGATATCACTAGGGCCACTTTCGGGAAAAGTGATGTCGAAGTCCTTAAATGAGGTCAACTGGGTATTCGACTTGTTCGGGATATCATACTTCCATAAATTATTTCTTTTACTGGGACCATTATCGGACATGTAATAAATGGCATCACCATTCCACATCGGTAATTCATCATTGGCGTTAGAATTGGTTATGTTTTCAGTAGCATAGGTTTCTAGGTCAAAAACAGAAATATCGGGCGCTGTACCACCACGATATCTTTTCCAATTTCTGTTTACCCTAGATCGATCCGTAAAAGCTATTTTTTGTCCATTTGGTGAAAAGGAAGCAAATTCCCCATAGGGTATAGGCAATTTTGATGGGGCACCACCATGCTTTGAAACGGTATAAAACTGATTATAGCGTTGACGACCACTCTCTCTGGGCGATGAAAACAGAATGGATTCACCATCCGGAGTCCATCCTAAAACCCTATCAAACTGTCCATGAAAAGTTAATCGTTTGGGAATACCACCATGTATGTCAATGAGGTATACATCACTATTTCCATCATAATTTGCGGTAAAAGCTACCATACTTCCATCGGGAGAAAAACGAGGATAACTCTCAGCTCCTTCAGGAGAACTTAGTTGATGGGCTACGCCACCGGATTTGGGAACTATCCATACATCATCACCATAAATAAACGTGATATGTGTTTCGGAAACATCGGGATGCTGCAGTAATTGAGCACTAATCTGGGCATTTGCTGATTTTATAACGCAAAAAAGGAATAGGAGCAATAAGGTGTTTTTCATGTTGTATTTTAATTATAGAAGTAATGGAAAAAGATAATAATAAAATCTGATTTTAACTCATTAGATTATGGATCGCTTATGAAAGCGCACAGCGTATTTTTTATTTATCGTACTAATTGGGTTCAATTCAATAGCTAGAAAAGATAAGAAGCACAATGAACTTGTTTTGGAAAGCGTTTGTCTAAACGTATTGAATAGGCAATCTATTTTTATTTTATACATGTTGATCAATCAGGATCATATTTCCGTCAGGATCCATAAATACGATACTTGCAGGGCCTGAAGTGCTTTCATCCGCTTCTCGAACCAATTCTACCCCTTTTTCCTTTAGTTTGGTCTGGATTTCCCGTACATCGACAAATGACTCCAGCTTGTTTGCGTTCGCATCCCATCCCGGGTTAAAGGTGAGGATATTGTTATCGAACATGCCCTGAAAAAGGCCAATTATAGTATCGGCGTTCTTCATGATAAGATAATTGCCTTCCATTTTACCTGCAAAAACGGAAAAGCCCATATTTTCATAAAATTGTTTTGAAGTCTTAAGGTCCTTGACGGCAAGACTAATTGAAAATGCACCTAGTTTCATATGTTTCGTATTTTATTACTTGAATTTATGAAATTTAGTCGAACTGCAATTCCACATATTCAAAAGCATGGGAGATTTCGGGAACATTACCCACATAGTCCTTTCCCCTTAATCGCCTAACGGTGTAGGCTTCAAGTTCATTATCTGGATAAGATCGAATAAATTCCTCAATGGCTTTTTGACTTCCTATGGAAAGCCATTTGTCCTCAATTTCAGGCGGAAGGATCAGTGGCATACGTGCTTCCTTCAGTTTTGGGTTGTTATGTATTTTTGTTAATAAGGCATTGCCTTTTGTAGTAACGATGGTAAAGGTTTTTAAGGCACCGCCTTCATCATTTTTCCATTCACTCCATAGTCCGGCCAAAGCCATAGGTGTTTTGTCCTTTCGATGTATGAAAAAAGGGTAGGTCTTACCTTTAAAATGATGGTGTTCATAAAATCCATCCACATAAACAATACAGCGATTGCTTTGGGCTGCGGTCCTGAATGCCGGTTTCTCAAAAATGGTTTCGCCACGGGCATTGAGAGTGGAGTTCCATAGTTTCTTCCGTTGTTCTTCATCGTTGACCCAAAAGGGGACAAGGCCCCAGGTGGCCACCTCAGGGAAATCTGGAGAGCGGTCGGTATAAATGAGAAGTTCTGGATGACTAAAACCAGAGGCATGGTGAATGGGGAGGTCGGTCAAGGGAATCAACTTTTCCATGATTTCCTCCACCGCTTGATGATCTTGCTCCCTTTGCGCCCGGGCCAATTGTGCCTCTAAACTTGCTTTGATGTCGTAACACATAGGATAATTCTGCTTATTTATATTCCCATTCTAACAATTCGACTTCCCTATTCAGCGGATTCTATTTTTAGATATAGTTAGGGCTGGTACAAATTACAAAGAATTGCGCAGTAATCCTGGTGTAGAAAGCCCAGGTAACTCAACTTATATAATTCCAGATTCGGGAATGCTTTATCATTTGGGCATAGGTATGGCGAATGACCAAATTTTCTGGGCTTTCCATGCTAGGGTCTTCCTTTAGGATTTTAAGTGCATACCAACGGGCGGTTTTAAGGATATCATTGTCTTTAACGATATCCGCGATTTTTAAATTGAGGATACCACTTTGTTGGGTCCCCATTAAGTCACCCGGACCTCGAAGTCGTAAGTCCACCTCGGCAATCTCGAAACCGTCATTGGTGCGTACCATGGTTTCCAATCGGGTTTTGGCCTCAGCGGATAGTTTATGGCTGGTCATTAAGATACAATAACTTTGATCGGCCCCACGCCCCACACGCCCCCGTAACTGATGCAATTGGGACAACCCGAAACGTTCGGCACTTTCAATGATCATGACCGAGGCATTAGGGACATTCACTCCGACTTCGATAACCGTAGTGGCCACCATAATATGGGTCTCACCCTTTACAAAGCGCTCCATCTCGTAGTCCTTGTCTGCCGGTTTCATTTTACCATGCACAATGGAAATCTGGTAATCGGGCAGGGGGAATTCCCGGACGATGCTCTCATACCCATCCATAAGATCTTTATAATCCAAGGCTTCCGATTCTTGGATCAACGGATAGACCACATAGATCTGTCGGCCTTTTTTTATTTCATCCCTGATGAATCTAAAAACCTTTAAGCGATTGGAATCGTAACGATGTACGGTTTTTATGGCTTTTCGTCCTGGCGGCAGCTCATCGATCACCGAAATGTCCAAATCCCCATACAAACTCATGGCCAAGGTACGGGGTATGGGAGTCGCCGTCATGACCAGAATATGGGGTGGAATCTCATTCTTATGCCACAATTTGGACCGTTGTGCCACCCCAAAACGATGCTGCTCATCGACTATGGCCAAGCCCAGGTTTTTGTATTGTACCTTATCTTCCAATAGGGCATGGGTGCCTATGAGAATATGCAATTCTCCACTTTCCAATTGCTCATGGATAATGGTTCTGGCGGATTTCTTGACGGAACCAGTCAACAAGGCAATGTTCACGCCAATAGCACCCAAAAGTTCCCGGATGCCATTAAAATGCTGGTTGGCTAGGATTTCGGTAGGGGCCATTAAACAGGCCTGAAAACCATTGTCAATGGCCAATAACATCGTCATCAGGGCCACTATGGTCTTGCCCGAACCCACATCCCCTTGCAATAAGCGGTTCATCTGTGCATTGCTCCCCAGATCGGCCCTGATTTCCTTGATCACCTTTTTTTGGGCATTCGTCAACGTAAAGGGCAGATGGTTTTTGTAAAAATCATTGAATAGTTCCCCAACTTGGTCAAAGTTATACCCCTTGATCTTTTGCTTACGCAGCATTTTTTTGGTGAGCAACTGTAGCTGTATAAAAAACAGTTCCTCAAATTTTAAGCGAAACTGGGCTTTGGCCAAAGAGGTTTGGTCTTTTGGGAAATGTATATTAAAGAGGGCATCGCTTTTTGAGAATAATTTTAGTTCATGGATCAACGTATCGGAAAGGGTTTCCATAAACTTGCCGTTGGACTCTAAAAACAATTGCTGTAAAAGTTTACTGATCACTCGATTCGTAATTCCGCTATTCCCCAATTTTTCGGTGGACGGATAAACAGGCTGCATCGCTACTTTTAGCCCTTTATCATGTTCGGTAAGCAGTTCCAGCTCGGGATGGGGCATGGAAAATTTACCATTGTACCAATTGCATCGGCCAAAAATGACATAAGGCATATTCAATTTCAGGTTTTCCCGAATCCATTTCTGGCCTCGAAACCAGACGAGTTCCATTTCTCCGGTGTCATCAATAAAGGTGGCCACCAGGCGTTTTCCTTTCTTTTGTTCGACGGTTTTTATGTGGATGATCTTTCCAACGATTTGGACATCGGCACTACTTCGCTGTAATTGGTTGATTTTATAGTATTGGGTCTTGTCGATATATCGGTTCGGAAAGAGGTACAAGAGATCCTCATAGGTGCCAATACCCAACTCCGACTGTAGTAGCTGGGCCCTGTTGGGGCCAACCCCTTTGAGATAGGTGATGGGCGTTTGAAGATCATTGGCATTCATGCGTTAAAAATAGGGGTAATGTGAATCAGATGCAATAATGAACGCTGTCATTTCGACGGAAAGGAGAAATCACATGCTGCTGAGTAAACTTATAGGATAATTTATTTCGAGTGTGATTTCTCAGTCGTTCCTCTTTCGAAATGACATAGGCCGTCATTCCGAATGCAGGTGAGGAATCACATCCTGAAGGGTATCCCGTGCAGTAGTTCAAACTTCAATTCTACTTAAGGGGATTTCTCAATGTCACCTCCTTCGAAAGGACTAAATTACTTGATTTTTCAAAGTTTCCCATTTCGGATTAAATTCACTGATTAACTTATTTTTCTTTTCCCTTCTCCAACTTTTCAATACTTCTTCTCTGGCAATTGCTTCATTAAGTTTTTCGAAACCTTCATAATAAACGAGATAGATACAATTATACTTACCAGCAAAAGACTTTTTTGCATTTTGACTATCAAAATAGTGTTGAGCGATTCTTTTTTGAATATTATTGGTTATTCCAATGTATAGTGTAGTTCTATATTCGTTGGTCATGATATAAACAAAGTAATTGTGAAGCATAAATAAATATAACTTTTCCGTCTTAGATTACTCAGTCACTTTACTTCTTTAAAATTCCCATACTGTCATTCCGAGTGCGCCTCATGGCGAAGAGGAATGGCATCGTGATTTTCCATATTTTTTAGAAGTACTGCTCGCCGTAATGCGATTTCTCAGTCGTTCCTCCTTCGAAATGACTGGGATTGTCATTCCGAACGCGGGTGAGGAAGCACATCCTGATTGTCAAATAGAATTTTAATTGAGTTTCTCTCCCAAAGTATCGGGGTCGAAATGACTTCAATGTACTTCAAAACATTTGATAAAAACGTCGTAATTTTATGGTATGCTTGGACGATGTTTCTTCTTGTTTCTATTCGGTATTTCCACCACTTGTTTGTTTGCCCAACATCAAGACAGGGTTGATTTCATGCATGCCAAGGTCAATATTGATGTCAATCCTGAATCCAAACAAATTCAAGGCGACGTAACCTATGGATTTAAAGTTTTGGAGAGCGTCGATTCCGTTTTTCTGGATGCCAGGAACATGACGTTTCAAGCGGTTTGGTTTAACCATAGGAAAAAACGACTCAATTATGATGGCCAGCACCTTGTCCTTCATCACCGTTTTAAAAAGGGAAAAAACTATACAATAGACCTCCAATATAGTACCAAACCCAAACAGACGGTCTATTTTATGGGGGTAGAAGATGGTCTAAAAGGAAATGAACAGGTCTGGACCCAAGGTCAAGGGAAATACACAAGCCACTGGTTGCCCAGTTTTGATGACATGGAGGAGAAAGTGGAATTCGACCTGAATCTTTCCATCGATGCCGATTATGAGGTGATTGCCAATGGAGTACTTAAAACTGTCCGGGAGACCGATGACCTCAAAAAATGGTCGTTCGATATGAAACAACCCATGAGTAGCTACCTTGTGGCTTTTGCTATTGGGAATTATGACAAACAAGAAGTGACTTCAACCAGTGGTGTGCCCATTGAAAACTATTATTATCCGCAAGACAGTTTAAAAGTAGAGCCCACGTATCGGTATACGAAAGAAATCTTTGATTTTCTGGAAACCGAAATAGGGGTTGCCTATCCGTGGCAAAACTACAAACAGGTACCCGTGCGTGATTTCCTGTATGCCGGTATGGAGAATACAGGGGCGACCCTTTTCTCCGATGGGTATGTCATAGATTCCATTGCCTTTGTCGATAAAAACTATGTCAATGTCAATGCCCATGAACTCGCCCACCAATGGTTCGGTGACCTGGTTACCGAGAAAAACGGAAGCCATCATTGGCTGCATGAAGGATTTGCCACGTATTACGCTTATTTGGCCGAAAAGGAAATCTTTGGGGACGATTATTTTTATTGGAAGCTTTATGATACCGCCCAGCAATTAAACGACCAGTCCAAAGACGGAAAAGGGGAGCCCCTGACCGATCCGAAGGCGAGCAGTCTTACCTTTTATGAAAAAGGGGCTTGGGCCTTGGTTATGTTAAGAAATCAAATTGGGGACGAAGCATTTAAAAACGGAATCAAGAACTATCTTCAAAAATACCAATTCAAAAATGTGACCATTGAGCAATTTATGTCGGAAATGGAATTGGTAAGCAAGTCTGACCTTACCACCTTTAAAAAGGAGTGGTTGGATGCACCCTCCTTTCCCTTTGAAAAAGTACAGATCTATCTGACTACCCAATCAACATCAGTCGCCACCTTCATAAAGCTAAAATGGGAATTGACGACCAGTTTGGCCGATAAGACCACCTTACTTCAAAAATATTGGGTTTCTGCAGACCCTGAACTCAAGGCACGGATCATCGCAAAATACCATAAATCATTTTCGAATGAAATGATGTTACAAGGTTTTAACAGCAACGCCATCAAAATCCGACAGGCCTTGGCCTTAGCTTATGATAGGGTACCTTTGTACTTACAAGCGCAGTACGAAACTTTATTGGACGATAAGAGCTATCTCACCAAAGAGATTGCCTTGTATCGCTTATGGATTTCATTTCCCCAACACCGGGCCCATTATTTAGACCGTACCAAGGGCATTATAGGCCTACCCAATAAAAATGTACGCATGCTCTGGTTGTTATTAACAACGTTGACCAAGGATTACGATACGGAATTAAAAGAAGGTTATCTAACGGAATTGTTCGCCTATACGGCCCCAAAATATGATATGGAAACACGGCAGATCGCTTTTGGGATCCTAATTGATGTTTTCGAATTACAAGATCAAAACTTGTTAGACCTTATCAATGCTTCGGTTCATCATTCATGGCAATTTAGAAAGTATGCCAGGGATTTGCTCGATGTACTTTTAAAGGATGATAAGCAGAGAAAACGAATCATAGCGCTTTCAAAAGGGTTGAATGAGGAAGAACTTCGTTATATTAGAACTAAATTGGAGTTGTAATGAGAGCTATGGTCATTTCAGGTGGTGGAAGCAAGGGCGCCTTTGCAGGTGGTGTGGCCGAATATTTAATGCGAGGATTGAACTATAAGTACGATCTATATCTAGGCACCTCTACCGGTAGTTTGCTGATTTCCCATTTGGCGCTTCAAAAAATTGAAAAAATAAAGGAGGTCTATACCTCGGTGAACCAAGAGAGTATTTTCAGTAATTGTCCCTTTGTCATTCAAAAAAAACACGGGGTAGAGAGTATTGGTATCGATCACTGGAATGTGATGAAAAACTTTTATCGGGGCAGTAAGACCTTTGGGGAAAGTCATAACCTGCTCAAACTGATCCGCAATACCTTGACGGAGGAAGAATTCCATACCCTCAAAAATGGACCTAAGAACATCGTGGTCACCGTATCCAATCTTTCGATGAATCAGGTCGAATACAAATCGATCAATGATTTTAGTTATGATGAGTTCTGCGAATGGATATGGATTTCCTGTAATTATACCCCTTTTATGAGTTTGGTCAAAAAAAACGGGTGTGAATATGCTGATGGTGGATTGGGTTCTATGGTCCCCATTGAAGAAGCCATAAAACTTGGGGCCACAGAAATAGATGCCATTATCTTACAAACAGAGACGACCATGTTCAATCGCATGCCTTCAAAGAATGCCTTTGCGTTGTTGACGGCCATGTTCGCTTTTATGCTAGATCGCATAGAACATCAGAATATCCGAATTGGCAAGTATGTGGCCAATCATAACGATGCTGTGATCAACTTTTATTATACCCCGGCCATTTTAACGACCAATTCCTTGATTTTCAACAAAGAAAAAATGACGGCTTGGTGGGAGAGTGGCTATAATTTTGCCAAATACAAGAATTTGGAAACTTCACCATTGGAGTTGGATGTGGACTAATTTTATGGCCAATATGCTTGTTTTTGGTCGTTGAGAATTCACTGCAGTTTACTTTGCCAGCAACCAGGAACTATTTTTACCTACCAAAGTTCCCCGATTTCCTTTTTAACAAAAGAGAGCGCTGTGGCCGAGGGGGATTGCTTATCCATGGTATCATTTAAAATGTCTTCCCGAAGCTTATCCGCTGAATCGGTTTCACTTAGTGCCACTTTACGGATCATTTGAATAGTAGCGCTTTTGGCAGCTTTAATGATATTCCAACAATCATCGGATAAGTAGATTTGTTGTGAAAGATTATGCTCAAACTCCTTTTCAATGGTTCGGATCAAAAGGTTTTCATAATCGTTCTTATCGGTCGATTTTGGGGCTACACGAACCACCAAACTTGGAATGGCGATACGCTCCAAAAACAAGGCCATACGTTCGTAGGCCTGTAACCGTATCGGAAGGGTGTTCTGCTGGGAATCCTTATGCAAGAGATACCTTCGCCTCCCTTCCTCATTATTGGTATGCATTCTGAAAAAATAAAAGGCAATGGCACCTACCACCACGGAAGGTAATAAATAGGCGAATAATTGAAAGATTTGATCTCCTGTCATTTTAATTTGGTTTTAGCTTGGTTCTCGCAAAGTTAAACGCAGGTTTATTTGAAAAATTATATACGAAATCAATTCCCTATTTCACCAAATCAATTCGATGCTTTCATCTGTTCTTTTACCATATTGTAAAACCGCCTATAATCAGGATGTAGGACTACATTGATACCTTCCTTGAAATTACCATCCTTACCTAGACTTTGTATTCTATTGGGATCAATTGAATACTGCTTTTGAAGTATTGCTCCTAAGGCAGACGCTTGATTGGCAGCCAAATCCAATTCGCCTGTCATACTCAACCCTTCTATTGTCATTGCCACTTCAGGGTTTGCCTTAAGGATATTGCTTATTTTCCCTAGCCAAGCCGCACCTGCTTCGGATACGCTCGTCCCTGTGGCCGATTCAAACAAGGATTCATAATTGGATGCCAGGATCACGGACCCGTTGCTTACCCCAATTTTGGCATTTTCGCCCATGGTTTGTTTTGCATTGGTCAAAACGACAAGGGCCGTGGAATCATTGGAAGCTATATTGGCATTGATGGCCTTTAATTGATTCTCTTTCTGCTCAAGCTTTGCCATGACCTTATTGATGTTTTCCGAGTTTTTATTTGATACTTCCGCAAAACTGTTCAGGTTTTTCAATAAGGTGGCATTGGCATCCTGTAGCTCTTTCACCTGTGACTCAAAGGATGTCGCACGGGCCAAACTGATTTTCTCATTTTTTTTGGCCTCGGCAACCATGGCTTTGGTCGTTTCCAATTCGGTTTTTAACGTTGAGATTTCCGATATGAGTTCACTTTTCTTCTGGGCAAGAAGATAGGAAGAGGAGATTAGGACCAATATAAGACTAAGTATAATTCGTTTCATGTCGTTTTCGCTGTAATTAATATAATTAAAAAATTTTGCACAAAAGTATACTATTTGGCCATCCCATGGAAATACTTTCCGCCCAAGTGCGTACAATCTTGAAGTTCTTGCATGCCATTGAATGAAACTTTAGCCTTTTCATATCCGTAGGTTGATTTCAGGTCGCTATGCAAGAAATCGTCGTCAACGTTCACTTGAATGTCATCCATGGTGAATTGGCAAGGATGTTCATAGCCCGCCGCATGGGTGATTTCCAAGAGTTCTTTACGAAAGGTTTTGAAATATTGTGCCATTCGGTCCGATTTTAAAGGAACATGTATGCCCCCTTGAAGCCATTTGCTTTGGGTGGCCACTCCAGAAGGGCAACGATTGGTATGGCACACCTGTGCCTGAATGCATCCTATGCTCATCATGGCCTCTCGGGCCACATTGATAACGTCTACCCCCATGGCAAAGGCCATAGCCGCCTTGGCAGGAAAACCCAATCTACCACTACCTATAAACACGATCCTATCGGTCAGGTTCCTATCCACGAACAATTTATAAAGACTTGAAAACCCGTAGACCCAGGGTAGGGATACGTGGTCTGCAAAACTAGGTGGCGCGGCTCCGGTTCCGCCTTCACCTCCGTCAACAGTAATAAAGTCTGGCCCTTTGGCCGTTTTGGTCATAAGATCGGCCAATTCTTCCCACTGGTCCAATTTGCCAATGGCCCCCTTGATACCCACGGGTAATCCCGTTTGTTCGGCAATATCCTCAATAAGTTGTAGCAGCTCAGGAACGGTGTCAAAAGCCTTGTGTGTGGCAGGGGAGAGGACATCCTTGCCAACTTCAACCCCTCTGATCTTTGCAATTTCATGAGTGATTTTGGCACCGGGTAATACACCCCCTTTTCCGGGTTTGGCGCCTTGGGAGAGTTTTATCTCAATGGCTTTTATACAGGGATTATCAGCGACCAAGCTGATCAGCTTTTCCATGGAAAAGTTGCCATCGGCACTGCGGACCCCAAAATAACCTGTACCGAAATGAAATATGATATCACCCCCTTGTTGGTGATAGGGGGATAGACCACCTTCCCCTGTATTGTGATAAGAACCGGCTTTTCTAGCGCCTACATTCAGTGATTCAATGGCCGCCGCCGATAGCGAGCCAAAACTCATAGCGGATACATTGATCACCGATGCCGGTCGGTAAGGTTTTTTACGTTTGTTATAGGCACCGATAACTTTTGCACAGGGCACAAAGGTTTTATCTTTTGTATTGGGATGGTCGGACCCGATCTTGTAGGCCATCATACGGTTTTTCACGAATATATGTTGGTGGGCATAAATATCGCGATCTGTACCAAAACCCTCATAGTTGTTCTCCCTTTTGGCCGAGGCATAGATCCAACTGCGCTCGATACGGTTAAAGGGTAGTTCTTCCCTGTTGTTGGCAACAAAGTATTGCCGCATTTCCGGACCAATACTTTCCAACCAGTAGCGTAAATGGCCCACTATGGGAAAGTTATGGGATATCGTATGCGCGCGTTGAAAAAAGATATCGCGAATGGCAACAATCAAAAGTAGGATCAATATCCAAACCCACCAAGAAATACTGCCTAAGGCATTTAGAAAATTATCCATCCAAATTCAACCGGTTATTTATTGTTAAAACAGAAAATGTCTTTACTGTATGCTATAGCCCTCTTTACAACACAAAATGCACAAAACGCATTACTCGTTCAGGTAATCCAAGCTCATTTCCGTCAAAGTTTTGACCCCAAGCATCAATCCGCTATCATCGATAAGGAAATCGGGGGTATGGTGTGGAAAGGATTCGGTCGTCCCAGGAGCCATTCCCCCCAAGAAAAAGAAAAAACCAGGTACTTCCCGTTGATAATATGAAAAATCCTCGGCTCCGGTCACGGCTTTACGTGTTTGTACGTTGCTGTCACCAGCGACTCGTTTCATGGTTGGTAACATTCGCACTACAAGGGCAGGGTCGTTGTAGGTGATGTCGGTAGCGTCCTTGATTTCAATAGTGGCATCACCACCATAGGCTTTTGCAATGGCAGGCACCATTTCCTTCATTCTTTTGTTGATATGGTCTTTCATGTCATAATTCAAAGTCCTAATAGTCCCGATCATTTCGGCACTCTCCGGGATGATATTGAAACGGACCCCGCTTTTGATCTTGCCCACGGTTATAACCGCGGCTTCATTGGTCAAATCGACTTCACGGCTAATGATCGTTTGCAAACCGTCGATGATTTTGGCACTGATCAAAATAGGATCAACACCGGACCAAGGCTGGGAGCCGTGGCTTTGTTTTCCCATAACCTGAATATTGAAACTCTGTGCGGCAGCCATGGTTCCTCCTGATTTATAGCGAATAATACCAACTGGAGTCTCCGAATTGATATGCAAGCCGAAAATAGCATCTACATCAGGATTCTTCAATACCCCTTCTTTGACCATTAGCAAGGCACCCCCTTCTTCCCCTGGTGGTGGACCTTCCTCGGCAGGTTGAAAAATAAATTTAACGGTACCTTTGATCTTATCCTTGTTTTTGGAAAGTACTTCGGCCACCCCCATTAAAATAGAAGTATGCGTATCATGGCCACACGCATGCATGACCCCGACTTTTTCCCCTAAGAACTCTGCCGTTACGGTAGACTTATACGGAAGGTCATTTCGCTCCATGACCGGCAAGGCATCGATATCGGCCCGTAAGGCAACAACTTTGCCTGGTTGATTCCCTTTTAAAACTCCAACCACCCCAGTATGTGCCACCCCCGTTTGGACTTCAATCCCTAAGTTCTTTAGGTGTTTGGCGATTTTTTCAGCCGTTTTGAATTCTCGGTTCGAAAGCTCGGGGTTTTGGTGAAAATCCCTGCGCCATTCAATGACTTTATTTTCAATGGCCTGGTAATCTTTCTCAAGTCCAGCAGTTTGGGCGAATGTGAAACTACAGAAAAGCAGCAGCATCAAAGGAATACATTTGTTCATAAGGTTCTCATTTAAAATTTAATAAGTTTATAATCATCGTCTTGTAGTTGAATCAATGCGGTCATGGCCGATAGGGACAATTGAACCCCTTCGATCAGCTCTTCTTTAGGAAAACCCCTTGCGAGGGAAGATTGTCCGCAGAAAATAATCTGTCCCCCGGCATTCAACAATGCCTTCACCAAATCATAATTGGGATTATTGGTCCCAAAATGCTTTTGGTAGGCTTCGTTCGAAATAATATCCTTTGAAGCTTTGTTATGTACGACCAACGCTATTTTAAGCTGTGAGGCCGGTACACCGCTTTGTGCATGCATATTCAAAAAACGGGCAGCGGTTTCGATTTTTTCATTAAAAGCTACAGGGTCATCAGGTGAATCCATGATATCGAAAACAGCCTTGAACTGCTTTGAGCTGTCCGTCGCAAAGTCGGGAGATTCGATTTCCCATACGGATCCAAAATCGGTAATAACAGGTCCCGATTTCTTGGTTTGTGCAGCTAAGGATAAGCAAAAGAGTAAACTTGGTAAAAAAAGGAACGGGATAATTCTAGGCATACTTGGATTTTCGAAGCCTAAATATATTCAAAATAAAGAATAATCCATTTTCATTGTTCATAATTATTAGGGCTACGTTTTTAGGATCCGCTGAATTAATGTTATTTTCACGGCACCTAATTCCCGTATATCTTGAAAACCTTTATCGATGATTTGAATGATGCCCAAAAGGCCCCCGTACTGCATAAGGATGGGCCCCTTATGGTCATTGCTGGTGCAGGATCGGGTAAGACAAGGGTTTTGACCTACCGCATAGCCCATCTTATGGCACAAGGGGTAGACGCCTTTAACATTTTGGCCTTGACCTTTACCAACAAGGCGGCACGGGAAATGAAAAAGCGAATTGCCAATATTGTTGGGAGTTCTGAAGCCAAAAATCTTTGGATGGGGACGTTCCACTCCGTTTTTGCCAAATTATTGCGTTTTGACGGGGACAAATTAGGGTATCCCAGTAATTTCACCATTTACGATACACAGGATTCCCAACGTCTGATCGCTTCCATTATTAAGGAAATGGGGTTGGATAAGGATATCTATAAATACAAACAGATCCAGAATAGGATATCGTCGTATAAGAATAGTCTGATCACCGTAAAGGCCTATATGCAGAATCCGGAATTGATCGAGGCAGATGCCATGGCCAAACGACCGCGACTTGGGGAGATTTATGAAGAATACGTAAATCGTTGTTTTAAGGCAGGTGCCATGGATTTTGATGATCTTTTATTGCGCACCAATGAACTCTTGACACGTTTCCCTGAAGTATTGATGAAGTATCAAGATCGGTTTCGATATATTCTGGTCGATGAGTACCAAGATACCAACCATTCGCAATATTTGATCGTCAAGGCCCTATCCGACCGGTACCAGAACATCTGTGTAGTGGGTGATGATGCCCAGAGCATCTATTCTTTCCGGGGTGCCAATATCAGTAACATCCTGAACTTTCAGCGTGATTATGATAATGTAGGCATGTATCGGTTGGAACAGAATTACCGATCCACCAAAAATATTGTAAATGCGGCCAATTCGGTAATTGCCAAGAATAAAAACCAACTTGAAAAGGAAGTTTGGACGCACAATGATGAAGGCTCACTTATTGTTATACACCGAAGTATCACCGATGCCGAGGAGGGTAGGTATGTTGCGGGGTCCATCTTCGAGAATAAGATGCAAAACCAACTACCCAATGGCAATTTCGCCGTACTATATCGTACAAATTCACAATCGAGGGCGATCGAGGATGCGTTGCGCAAAAGGGATATTCCCTATCGTATTTATGGGGGACTTTCATTTTATCAGCGCAAGGAAATAAAGGATGTGCTGTCGTATTTGCGATTGGTCATTAATCCAAAGGATGAGGAAGCTTTGAAAAGGGTGATCAATTTTCCGGCTCGCGGTATTGGGCAGACTACCGTTGATAAGTTGGTGGTGGCCGCCAACCATTATGGTCGGTCTATCTTTGAGGTTTTGGAGCATCTAGATCGGATCGATTTGAAGATCAACTCAGGTACCAAAAGAAAGTTGGAAGATTTTGTCACCATGATCAAGAGTTTTCAGATCATGAACGAAGGGGTCGATGCCTTCGTACTGGCAGAACATGTCGCAAAAAAAACAGGGATTCTTCTAGAATTCAAAAAAGATGGTACCCCGGAAGGAATCGCCCGAATGGAGAATATTGAGGAATTGCTCAATGGAATAAAGGATTTTGTTGAGGGACAAAAGGAAATTGCCGATGCCACTGGGGGTATCGGGGAATTTTTGGAAGATGTGGCCCTAGCAACGGATTTGGACAAAGACACTGGGGATGATGATCGTGTGGCCTTGATGACCATTCATTTGGCCAAAGGACTCGAATTTCCTTACGTATATATCGTAGGTATGGAAGAGGATTTATTTCCTTCGGCCATGAGTATGAACACCCGCAGTGAATTGGAAGAAGAACGACGGTTGTTCTACGTAGCGTTGACAAGGGCCGAAAAGCAGGCCTATTTGACCTATACCCAGAATAGGTATCGCTGGGGCAAATTAATCGATGCCGAACCCAGTCGCTTTCTCGAGGAGATCGATGAACAATACGTAGAGAATTTAACCCCCCTTGATACGGGGTATCGGTATAAGTCATTGATAGATGTTGATATTTTCGGGGAGGTGGACAAAAGTAGTTTGCGACAAACCAAACCAAAAACCGGAACACCACCGGCGATAGGAAAACCCAACGAGATGCAACTCCGTAAATTGAGAAAGTTAAAACCGGAGCTTTCAAAACCCATTGGCAATACAAATGTTGTAGGCCCAAACCTATCGGAAGGGACTATAGTTACCCATACACGGTTCGGCCAGGGGGTTGTACTGAAGATTGAAGGGGTTGGGAATGATAAAAAGGCGGAAATAAAATTTGATCAGGGCGATATTAAAAAACTGTTGCTGCGATTTGCGAAATTGGAAGTGCTGTCATAAAACTAATTACGATACTATAGCTAACAATATGAAATTTAAAAAACACTGTACCCTTTATGTAATTCCATTTTTAATAGGGATTTTATTTCAAAGCTGCGGGGATTCTTCGGAAAAGGAGACTGAGAAAATCATCGATATAAACGCTGCGGATTATTGGGAATATGCTGAATTGGTATGGAGTGATGAATTTGATGGAACACAACTTTCCTCTTACAATTGGGATTTTGAAACAGGTCAGCATGGCTGGGGCAATAACGAATGGCAGAATTATGTAGCGAACGAAAATGTTGAAGTCAGTAATGGCACCTTGAAGATAATTGCAAAAAAAGTAGGTGATGGTCAGGAAGTAGGGGATTATACTTCGACCCGATTGAATAGCACCAAAGATTTCACCTTTGGAAAAATGGAAATACGCGCCAAATTACCTGATCATAAAGGCAATGGCTTATGGCCTGCATTGTGGATGTTAGGAAGTTCCGTTTCCACTAAAGGTTGGCCTGCGTGTGGTGAAATAGATATGATGGAGTATGTAAGTTACGATCCCAACAACGTACATTTTACCATACACAGTACGGCGAACAACCATGTGGATGGTACACAGGCCTCATCGGGCCCGGTGGTGCTGGAAACGGCCGAAGAGGAATTCCACACCTATGGATTATTATGGTCAGAGGAATATTTGAAATTTTATATCGATTCGAAAGACAATGTAAAATTCACATTTGAAAGACCTGAGGGGTATACGGAACAAAACTGGCCTTTTTCAAAACCGTTTTATTTTATTATGAATATTGCGGTCGGGGGAAATTGGGGGGGGATTGAAGGTGTTGATGACACCATTTTCCCTGCAATCATGGAGGTCGATTATGTTCGGGTGTATCAGGTTAAACAATAATATATTTGAATGGATGGCAGAGTTACTAAGAATATATGAAGAGAATCCCAATCCCAAGGCGGTTGCCAAAGTGGTACAGGTTCTAAGAAAAGGGGGACTTATCATTTATCCTACAGATACCGTATATGGTTTGGGTTGTGATATAACAAATACCCGGGCTTTGGAAAAAATTGCACGTATCAAGGGGATTAAATTGGATAAAGCCAATTGGTCCTTTATTTGTGCCGACCTAAGCAATCTCTCCGATTATGTGCGCCAAATAGACTCCGCCACCTTTAAAATTTTAAAGCGTGCACTTCCAGGTCCGTACACCTTTATCTTGCCCGGTAGTTCTAACCTGCCCAAGGATTTTAAGAAGAAAAAAACCGTTGGTATTCGTGTGCCTGATAATTCCATTGCCCAAACATTGGTTCGGGAACTGGGGAACCCGATTGTTTCGACGTCAATTCATGACGAGGATGAACTATTGGAGTATACGACAGACCCTGAACTTATTTATGAAAAATGGAACAATCTTGTCGATATTGTAATCGATGGTGGATATGGGGGCAATGTAGCTTCAACGGTCATTGACCTTTCAGGGGATGAGCCTGAGGTACTTCGGGAAGGTAAAGGGAGTTTGGATATTTTTTAAGAATGTTTTTATAAATAAAAAATGCCCTGACCATGTGGTCAGGGCATTTTTACTTTTATTCGTTATTCGATCTAGTTGTTGATTGCAGGATCTTTCATTCCTTCCTCAATCATACTATAGAACTGATCCAATTTAGGAAGTACAACAATTCTGGTTCTTCTGTTTTTTGATTTTTCAGTAGGGGAAACGGGAATATATTCAGCTCTACCCGCGGCGGTCATACGCTTTGGATCTACATTAAAATCGTTCTGCAAAATTCTAACAACTGCAGTTGCGCGCTTAACACTCAAATCCCAGTTATCCAATAAAACACCTTTTCTGTAAGGAACATCATCGGTGTGGCCTTCAACCATGAATTCAAAATCTGGTTTATTGTTTACCACCTTGGCAACTTTACCTAAAACTTCCTTAGCTCTGCTTGTGATGTTGTAGCTACCACTACTAAACAATAGTTTATCTGAAATAGATACGAAAACCACTCCTTTTTCAACGCTGATCTCGATATCCTCGTCATCCAAGTTACCTAAAACACCTTTTAAACTTTGTACTAGGGAAAGGTTTACAGAATCCCTTCTAGTGATCGCATTTTGCAATTTTCTTATGGTAAGGTCTTTTTCCTGTAGACTTTCCAATGATTTTTCAAGGTTTTCGGCACCTTTGGTAGTTAAAGTGGTCAAATTGCCCATGTTGTTGATCAATTCTTGGTTATTGGCCTTTAAAAAGGCATTTTGATCTTCAAGGGTCTGTAATCTTGAGGTTGCAGTTGCCTTATCTTCAAGACAGCTGTTCAATTTAACGGTTGCGGAATTCAACAAATCCTGGGTCTCCTTGTGCTTAGACTCCAAATCGGCATATTTCTTTTGTGATACGCATGACGACAATAAAAGGGCTACCCCTAAACAACCTAAAATAATTTTCTTCATAATCTATGTTTATAACTTGTTTTATTAATTAATAATCTAAAAAAAGCGATCTCAAATAAAGACCAAAATTATACAATTAGCCTTCTTATAATAGGCAAAATTAGTTAATCTTTTACTAAAATGTTAAAATTCTTTACATGATGTACGAAATGAGACCACACTATGGATTTTGTTACATAATATTTTTTAATGAAACTGGTTTTTTCCCGCTTCCCATACATTCTCAAAAAATTTCCATAAAAACTCAAATGGGCTTTTAGAATGGCCGCACAGTGCGTGAATTTCAGTTGTACGACAAACCTCAGGGCTGCAATACCATCTAACAACAATCTGAAAATTATAATAAGGAAGGCCTTTCTTCGAGGAAGGTTTTTGGTAATCGAATAAAGGGAATTCCTGAAATTTAGAAAGGTCTTTTTGGGATTCATGTTGCTGAGCGTAAAACCACCTAAATGATATACGCACGAGGTGCCTACGTAAAAAACCCGATACCCCCTATTTTTAGCGCGCCAACAAAGATCTACCTCTTCTTGGTGGGCAAAATAATCCTCATCAAAACCGCCCAGCTCAACAAAAACATCTTTTTTAATGAACATACAGGCCCCTGTTGCCCAAAAGATTTCCCGAATATCGTCATATTGGCCAGTATCTTTTTCAAGTTCCTGGAATATGCGGCCCCGACAAAAAGGGTACCCCAATTGATCGAGAAATCCGCCAGCTGCACCAGCATACTCAAAATGATCTTTTCGCATTAGATCCAAGATCTTGGGTTGAATGATACTGGCTTCAGGCATCAAATCAAATGCCTCCTGAATGGGCCCCAACCAATTCGGGGTTACTTCCACATCACTGTTAAGCAGGCAAAAAACGTCTGCATCCACAGCCTTTAATGCGTCATTATATCCTTTGGCAAAGCCTCCATTAATGGTATTTTGTATGATCTTTACCTTTGGAAAGTTGGTTTTTACAAATTTGACGGAGTCATCTGTAGAGGCATTGTCCGCAACGTAAATGTCGGCACCTTCTGAATAGTGTACCACCGAAGGAAGGTATCTTTCCAAAAGTACCTCTCCGTTCCAATTAAGTATGACGATAGCTATTCTCAAAACGCTTGCAAATTAACGGCTAAAATCAGGAATATGCTTTAAAAACACGTAATTTTCTACTTCATAGTCCATTTTGCAATAAAAATGCTGGAGTCCATTGGTTACCATGAGGTACTTGGCGTTCAACTGCATGTTGTAGCGCGCGATTTGGTCAAAAGTAGCTTGGGTAATAGCAATCTGTGGTGATTTACATTCAACAAGTAAGGCAATGTCCCCCATGGTATCGAAAACAACGATATCATACCTTTTTTTGATGTTGTTCACCGTTATCTGTTTTTCAACATTAATGAGGCTTTTTGGATATTTTTTTTCATGGAGCAAGAATTGAACAGCATTCTGACGTACCCATTCCTCAGGCTGCAATACCACAAATTTTTTGCGGATCACATCAAAAATGTAGACCTTATTTTCGCTATTTTTGAAACGAAAATCATAAACTGGGAAGTCAAGTCGTTGCATGGAACAAATTTGATGAATTTTTTTGGATGGAAGAAGTAAAACGAATAGTTGCCGATATCCGAAATGGAAAAATAAGTCCTCTTTATTTTCTGTTTGGGGAAGAGCCATATTATATTGATAGAATATCGCAGTTCATTGAGAAAAATATCCTTACTGAAGAGGAGAAAGGTTTCAATCAAATGGTGTTATATGGTAAAGATGTCAGCATCGATGATATTGTGGCGAATGCCAAGCGCTATCCCATGATGGCAGAACGGCAAGTGGTAATCGTCAAGGAGGCGCAAGAACTTTCGAGAACCATCGAGCAATTGGTTGATTATGCCGAAAATCCACAACCAACTACCGTTCTCGTTATTTGTTTCAAATACAAAAAACTGGACAAACGGAAGAAATTATACAAGTCGGTCCAAAAACATGGGGTGCTCTTCGAAAGTAAGAAATTATATGAAAACCAAGTTTCGGAATGGATACGAACCATTCTCCATGGTAAAGGTTATAGTATCTCCCATAAGGCTTCGCTCTTACTGGTTGAAAATTTGGGAACGGACTTAAGCCGGATAAGCAAAGAGTTGGACAAGCTTACCTTGGTGTTACCCAAGGAAAGCCAAATAACGCCAGACCATATTGAAGAACATATAGGAATTAGTAAAGACTACAATAATTTTGAACTTAAGAAAGCGATTGGTGAGGGGGACGTATTGAAGGCGTCTAAGATAATCAACTATTTTTCCCAAAATCCGAAAGACAACCCTTTCGTTTTAACGGTAAGCCTGTTATATAACTTTTTTTCACAGTTATTGCAATATCATGGTTTAAACGACCATTCTCCCAAGAGCGTGGCCAGTGCCCTTCGAATAAATCCGTACTTTGTAGGGGAGTATCAAATCGCCGCCAAGAATTATCCCATGAAAAAAGTAAGCGCGATCATTTCGAATCTACGTGAAATGGATCTCAAAGGAAAAGGGGTAGGGGCCAATGCGCTTCCTCCTTCCGATTTATTGAAAGAACTCCTATCAAAGATCTTTTGACTACTTTTTGTCGATACTGAACTTTCCTGGCCCCAATAATATAATAACAATAAAAAAAGCCAAATATAGAAAAGCCTTTTCCTTGGTTGCAAAGGGGTCAGCGGAATGAGCGATAAAACCAGCAACTACCATGGTTATCGCAGGGGGTACGGCCATCCATCTTGTCTTGAACCCGATGATCACCAGAATGGGGCAGATGAATTCGCCTATGACGGCCAGAAATAATGACGGCGTTGCGCCTATACCGATGGGGTCACCGAATTCAAAATCACCACTGATCAATTTCTGAAATTTAGGAAGACCATGCGTGAGCATCATTATGGAAGGCACTATTCTAAGGAATGCCAATCCGATATGGGTCTGAAGGTTATTTTTCATAGGTTGTAAATTTGAAAGCCACTAAATGTACCGATTTTTTGGCGAAACCAAAAGAAGATTTGAATCTGTTGGTCAGCCCCGTGAATCCCAGATTGAATGCTGTATTATGAATCTATCGAAAGTGGTCGATAAACCCATAAAAAAGGATTTAAGAACATCAAACAGAAATATTTATGGCAGCAGTGATAAATACACTGGGGTCATTTACCTTAATTTAGGAAAATCGGAAGGTCTTGCCTCATGCAGTATGGCATAAACCCTATCAAAAATATCCTCGGCATTGGGTTTTGAAAAATAATCCCCATCAGTACCGTAGGCCGGTCGATGCGCCTTACTGGTCAGGGTCTGTGGGGGACTGTCAAGATACTGGTACCCTTTTTGTCTTTCAACGATTTCATGAATAAGGTACGCTGAACAGCCGCCGGGGACATCTTCGTCAATGACCAATAATCGATTTGTTTTTTGAACACTTTTAACGGTATCATGATTGATATCGAAGGGCAACAAGGTCTGTGCATCAATAACCTCGGCCTCAATTCCGACTTCTGCCAATTCTTTGGCCACCCGAAGCACGATGCGTACCGTTGACCCATAGGATACTAAGGTGATATCACTGCCGGTTCGCAGGGTTTCAACCACGCCGATCGGCGTGCAAAATTCACCAAGATTCAAGGGCTTACGTTCTTTACGTCGATAACCGTTCAAACTTTCAATGATCAAGGCCGGTTCGTCACTTTTCATCAGCGTATTATAAAAACCAGCCGCTTGGGTCATATTTCTTGGGGCAAGGATATACATTCCCCTCAACAGGTGAATGAGTCCTCCCATTTGGGAGCCAGAATGCCAAATACCTTCCAATCTATGTCCTCTGGTGCGCACTATTACAGGTGCTTTTTGTTTGCCAGAGGTTCTGTATCGCATTGTTGCCAAATCATCGGTAAGGGGTGCCATGGCATAAAAGATATAATCTAGATATTGAATTTCGGCAATTGGTCGTAAGCCCCGCAATGCCATTCCGATGCCTTGGCCTATAATGGTAGCTTCACGAATACCTGTGTCGGAAACACGTATTTTCCCATATTTCTTTTGAAGACCTTCCAGGCCTTGGTTGACATCACCAATAGTGCCGGTATCCTCACCGAAAATCAATGCTTTCGGATATTTTTCGAATAGTTTGTCAAAATTATCCCTTAAGATAATCCGGCCATCCACCTTTTCTGATGCTGTCCCATACGTTGGCAAGACTGCTTCGATGTTTGTTGCCTTATTCTCCTTTTCGCTGTAAAGATGATCGCTGTATTTTGGTTGTTCACTACTTAAGAATTGGTTTACCCAGTCGATCAACATAGTTCTTTCCTCCGATTCCTCCCCAATGACATAGCGCAATGCCTTTCTTGAGATTACTGCTAAATCTTTTTTTACCGGTTCCTCTATGGCAATGAGGTCGTTCTTGAGCTTTGAAATGATGTTTTTATTTACACTTTGGGCCGCCAATTCGCCTAATATCCTTATAAGTTCGGTTTTCTTTACCTTGTGCGGTGCCAAAAATTCGGACCAGGCATCTTTTTTAGCCGTTCTGACCGAAATACGGATTTCACGTTCAATAAGGTTCAATTCATTTTCTGTGGCAATTCCAGATTCCACAATCCATGTTCGAAAGCGTGCGTTGCAATCATATTCTTTCTCCCATTGCAATCGTTCGGTACTTTTATAACGTTCATGGGACCCCGAAGTTGAATGGCCTTGAGGCTGGGTCAACTCGGTAACATGAATGATTACGGGCACATGTTGTTCCCGTGCTATATCCGCTGCATTCTCATAGGTATGCATCAAGGCTGTATAATCCCAACCTTTGACCTTGAAGATTTCGTATCCTTGGAGTTCTTCCTCCCTTTGGAAACCACTGAGCAATTTTGATATATCTTCCTTGGTAGTATGGTATTTGGCCGGTACAGATATGCCATACCCATCATCCCAAATACTAATGACCATGGGCACTTGAAGTACACCACCTGCATTTATCGTTTCAAAGAAAAGACCTTCGCTTGTGCTCGCGTTGCCTATGGTGCCCCAAGCGACCTCGTTACCGTTGTCGGAAAATTTAGTGGCATCCAAAGTCTTCAGATTTCGATACACCTTTGAAGCTTGTGCCAGTCCCAATAACCTAGGCATTTGGCCTGCTGTGCAAGAGATGTCGGAACTACTGTTTTTTTGTTCGGTCAGGTTTTTCCAAGAACCATCGTCGTTCAAACTATAGGTCAAAAAATGACCGCCCATCTGTCTCCCTGCACTCATGGGTTCCTTCGTCATGTCAGCCGTGGCATAGAGTCCATGAAAGAATTCCTTCGGACTCAATAATCCTAAGGCCATCATAAAGGTCTGATCCCTATAATAACCACTGCGAAAGTCGCCATTTCTAAATGATCTCGCCATGGCCAACTGGGGAAGTTCCTTGCCATCACCGAAGATGCCGAATTTGGCCTTTCCGGTCAGTACTTCCTTTCTCCCCAAAAGACTACAGACGCGACTGGAAAACGCCAACTTATAATCCTCCAGAATCTGCGTTCTAAAATCTTCAAAGGAAATATCAGTACTTGTTTTGGGAGATAGGTCCATGTATAACTTTTCGGCTTTTTACAAAAATACCAAACGACAAGGGATTTTGCAATGTGGCACAAGGTTAAATAAATCTTAGAATTATCAGATAATCTACGAATAATATCGGCAACGCTAAGTATTTTGAATAATTCAGTCCTAATTAGTACGAATGTGTCAAGATATCAAAACCATTTTCTGGTAAATAATCCGGTCAACGTTCTTGGACTTAGCGTAATGATGAATCTGATTTTCTCACCGTAATTGGGTTGTGAGACTTCCCAACCGTTATTGGAGTACAGGGGAAAATACAATTCAAAATAGTCCGTTACCAAGTTCAAACGAACACCGGAATCATAAACCAACCGTTCCTTTTCGTTTTTTCGTTTCATAAATCCGATATCACTATAGAACTCGATCCACCGCCAAACGTTGATACTTGTATTAACGGTCGCCATCCAATTGTTGGAAAAAGGATTTTCCAGTTTCGATTTGAATCCACCTTCGGCAATAATGATCTGTTGGCTATAGATTCCGGTTTCTTCGGACCTTCCCAAGTAATTATAATCAAATAGATAATCATTGGGCCTATCCAGCGCAAAATCAAAGAATCTGATATTGGGATTTATGGTATTGTTCAAAAACTTTCCTGCGAAAAACCTGAAATTGAATTGTCTATTGCTCTCAAACAATTTTCGATATTCAAGTTCAAAGGAAACCTTACTGAAGTCTTTGCTGTATTGGGCATCGGCAAACCATGATAAATAATCGATAATACCATTGTCAACGTGGGTAAAACGCGCATTCAATACACTATAATCAGGATCGGTTTCAACGTTTTCCAGATTCTCATCCAAATTTCGAAATACATTCACATAGCGTAAACTGGCAAAATCCCTTTTGTTCGATCGAAGATTTTCGGGTCGCCAACCAAATCCAATTGAGGGGGTGATCGTAGAATATCTCGAATTTATCTGATAATGGGATGTCGAACCCCTG
The DNA here is from genome assembly GCF_049667165.1 of Maribacter sp. Classification (GTDB taxonomy): domain Bacteria; phylum Bacteroidota; class Bacteroidia; order Flavobacteriales; family Flavobacteriaceae; genus Maribacter_A. Next base: position 17,036 of record NZ_JBATHS010000225.1, on the reverse strand, counting down.
AGCCCATAATTGGCCACGTAAAGGCCACTTTTACTCAAATACTTACGATAGTTGAATTTGCCGTACCCAACCAGCGATTTTTCCTTAATTGCGTAGGAGGGGGCAAAATCATATACGAATGGTTTTTCTAAAAAGGTTTTGTTGTAAATCCGCATTCCCGGGCTCCATCCGTCATATATGTTGAAGTTCATCACTGGGACATAAAAGACTTGATTGTAATAGGGGTCTTCGGCATCCTTAAAAAAACGGAACTGCAATTTCTTATTGCTAGACAAGAAACCTTTTAATGATTTCCAGTTATCCCGCTCGTTGAATTCGGGAATTTTATGATCATAGTTCAGTACCATTCGATCTTCTGCGCCTCTTGGAATGGTGACTGTTTTTTCATCGGTGATATCGGAAAACCAATATTTAGAAACCACGGAATCATTCTTTATGCCAAACAGGGAAATGGGAACTCGGGTGCCCTCTTTGTTCTTAAGGGTTACCCTAAGGGAATCGTCGATCTTTTCTATTTTCTTTATCTTGAAGTCTATTTTCTTCGACGTTGATAGGTAATCCCTGAAAAACCAATCAATATCAGTTTCCGTTGCGCGTTTTAATATGGATTCGAAATCGATTACCTTAGCTGAGTTCAGGGAATAATGCTTAAAATAGGTCTTGATACTTTGATCGATCTTGTCCTTGCCGATATAATCGGCCAAATAGGAAAGTCCCATCCCGGCCTTGTACTTATTGGCTATCTTCTGGTTGAATTTTATAAGGGAATCATTAGGGGTTCTAAGGGCTTGATCTAGGTTCTTTCGGGCCGTGAGCATATACAAGAATGGATATTGCTCGTTAAAGTCCATTTTAGCTAGGTTAAATCCGCGTATGCCCCAAATATTGGAAAGTTTGCCCAGTAGTTTTTGGTCGGGATAATAAGTTTCGACATAAGCAATCATCAAGTAATTGGCAATGGCATCCTTTAGCCATTGTTCTTTCCGAGGATTGAGGTACAGCGTCTCTTCCAAGAATTTGTTCAAGGCGGTTTTCAAGAACTTCATTTCAAACTGAAACTGCTCTTCGTAGGGACGTATAAAGGAGGGCAGTTGGTTTAAGCCATACAAGGGACTTTTATCATAATCCTTTTGGCTGACCAACAGTTGAGAATGGGGATATTTACCAAGGTTGTCATTGATGAAACTCGATACCTTATCTATAGAAATACCTTCGGAAATATCGTCATATTTGGGCGATCCAAGGTCAGTGACCAAAGTCATGTAAGGGGTGACGTGTGTTTTGAACTTTTGGAACGGGCTAAGGATGATCTCACAATTTTTTTGTTGTAAGGCTTCCAATTGGGTTTGTTTTCCGTTTGAAAAACTGGAAGTACCAAGGTTTCTATAATTGGTCGTTAAGTAAAGTTCTTTAGGGTATATAAAATTCACTGTGGTTTTTGTGATATCGGTATAGAGATCATCAAGATCCTTGTTGGAATATAGATGCCACTTGCCATTAAAAACCGCCGGGGACAGGTACCAATCCTTTAAATAGTACTCATCCCTATTGTTATACCCATAGCCCGTATACTTGTCAGGGGGTAATTTTATGGTATAGGTCATAAAAAGTTGCACCTCTTCCCCGGGGGGCAAAGGTTTGTTCAGCAGTATCTTGAGGATATCCTTTTCTGAAGTTCGTTCCCATTGCAATCCCCGATATTCATCATCAACAGCACTTAGCAAGGTTGTACGTCCGCGTTCTTCATTGTTGGCCAAGTGTAGGCTTTTTTTGAACTCCTCTGCAAATCGTTTTGCAAGTCCCGTGTTTTTGTTCGAGTAGGCGTGGGCCCAATCGTTGAAATAAAGCACTTCTAAGGTGTACTTGGAAGAATTTCTATAAATGAATTCCTGTTGTATATTCAATTCCTTGGTTTCCCTGTTCAGGCGAACGGAAAGCGCGTTGCTATGTTGGCCAATGGCCGCAATACAACCTATAAAAAAGGCCAATGTCCCTACGACGGAATTAAAATAACTTTTCTTTTTCAATGATTGAATTTAAAAATTCGGACTTAGGGATTTGCCTTTGTAGAATGAATCCAAAACATCAACAACCTCAACACCTGTATCCACTACTTTAATTAGATCCAAATCTTTTGGACTGATATTCCCAGCCACGAGCATGGTGTTTTTCACCCAATCGATAAGTCCTCCCCAAAACTCGGTACCTACCAGGATAATTGGGAATTTTTCGATTTTATTTGTTTGTATCAGGGTTATTGCCTCGAACAATTCATCCAACGTTCCAAAGCCCCCCGGCATGACCACAAAGCCTTGGGAGTATTTTACAAACATAACCTTTCTTACAAAGAAATAATCGAAGTCGAGACTCTTATCGCTATCGATGTACGGATTGTCGTGCTGCTCAAAAGGTAGGTCTATATTCAGCCCAACGGAAGTTCCACCAGCCAAATGGGCCCCACGGTTACCCGCCTCCATAATACCTGGGCCACCACCGGTGATGATTCCGTAACCAGCCTCTGAAATGCTTTTGGTAATATCCACAGTGAGCTTATAGTAATCCATGTGTTCCTTGGTCCGGGCCGATCCGAAAATGGAAACGCAGGGTCCAATTTCACTCATTTTCTCAAAACCCATGACGAATTCGCCCATAATCTTAAATATGGCCCACGAATCGTTGGTCTTGATTTCATTCCATCCTTTATGATGTTGTTCTTTTCTCATCGTATTATTTTTCGTTTATAAAGGTAATCGGAGTTTTTAGGTGCTTTTTTAAGCTACTAATTTAATCCCAATTCCTTACTTAAAAACTGAGCTGTATAACTTTTTTTATTTGCACAGACCATTTCTGGGGTTCCTTCTGCCACGACCATTCCGCCACCACGCCCGCCTTCATATCCAATGTCGATGATATGGTCTACTGTTTTAATGACATCCAAATTATGTTCGATCACCAACACTGTATTTCCTTTGACAACCAACTTGTTCAGCACTTCCATCAACACGCGTATATCCTCGAAATGGAGCCCTGTGGTCGGTTCGTCCAAGATATAAAAAGTATTGCCGGTATCCCTTTTTGATAGTTCTGTAGCCAATTTTATGCGTTGGGCCTCCCCACCGGATAGGGTAGTGGACTGTTGCCCCAGGGATATATATCCCAATCCCACATCTTGAATGGTCTTTAACTTTCTATGGATTTTGGGGATCAATTCAAAAAAATCAACGGCATCGTCAATGGTCATTTCCAGGATATCTGAAATTGATTTTCCCTTATACCTGATTTCCAAGGTTTCCCGATTAAAACGTTTGCCGTTACATGTTTCACATTCGACATATACATCAGGTAGGAAGTTCATTTCTATTACCCGTAGCCCACCTCCTTGACAGGTTTCACAACGCCCGCCTTTGACATTAAAACTAAATCGCCCGGGTTTATATCCCCTTATGGCCGCTTCGGGGGTTTTGGTGAATAGGGAACGTATTTCACCAAAAACACCTGTATAGGTTGCGGGATTGGATCGCGGTGTCCTGCCAATCGGACTTTGGTTGATATCAATGACCTTATCAATATGTTCCAATCCTTTAATCGATTTATAGGGCATTGGCTTTCGAACCCCGTTAAAATAATGGGCATTCATGATCGGGTAGAGGGTTTCATTGATCAACGTGGATTTTCCACTACCCGAAACCCCGGTAACGCCGATCATTTTGCCCAATGGCAAATCGACCGTAATGTTTTTAAGATTATTGCCCGTACATCCGGCAAGTGTTATTTTTTTGCCATTTCCTTTTCTTCTTTTTTTAGGTACGGCGATTTGCTTTACCCCAGTTATGTAATCAGCGGTCAGGGTATGATGGTTTTTTAATTCTTCAGGAGTGCCCTCGGAAATGATCTCACCACCATGATGCCCGGCCCTTGGTCCAATATCGATGACATGATCGGCCCTTTGAATCATATCCCGGTCATGTTCTACCACGATGATCGAATTGCCGATATCGCGAAGCGCCTCCAACGAACTGATCAAGCGATTGTTGTCCCTTTGGTGAAGTCCGATACTGGGCTCATCAAGAATATAGAGTACCCCGACCAATTGCGTGCCGATTTGAGTCGCCAAACGAATGCGTTGCGCCTCACCACCTGAAAGCGATTTTGAACTTCGGTCCAACGACAGGTAATCGAGCCCCACATCCAATAAAAAACGAATGCGGGTTTTTATTTCCTTGATAATTTCTTCGGCGATTTTTAGTTGATTGCCTGAAAGCTTCCCTTCCAGACGATCAAAGAATTCGGCCAATTCGGCAATATCGAGATTAGCGAGTTCTGCGATATTATGTTCATCGACCTTAAAGTTCAAGGATTCTTGTCGTAACCGTGCACCCATACAGGTGGGACAGGTAATCTTATCCATATATTCTTTGGCCCATCGTTTTATCGAGGTAGAATCGGATTCTTCAAACTGGTTCTTGATGAAGTTGGAAATGCCTTCGTAATCTATTTTATAGTTACGTTTAACCCCAAGGGTTTTTGATTCGATATCAAAACTTTCCTTACCCCCGCGCAGGAGCATATCAATGGCTTCACTGGGAATCTTGCCTATCGGCAGTGATAATTCAAAACCAAACCGTTGGGCAATTGTTTCAATCTGTTTGAACGCCCATGATTTTTTAAAGGGGCCCAAAGGGGCTATGCCTCCAGCCTGGATCGAAAGTTTGTGGTCTGGGAATATTTTCGCCTCATTTACTTCATAGATATGGCCCAGCCCATTGCAATGGCCACACATTCCCTTGGGTGAATTAAAGGAAAAGGTATTCGGTTCAGGGGTTGGATATGAAATGCCGGAAGTCGGGCACATAAGGTCACGACTGAAATATCGGGGTTCTTTTTTGTCTTCTTCCAAGACCATCAATACGTTCTCTCCACTGTACATGGCCGTATTTATGGATTCGGTCATGCGCTTATCCAAATCATTATGATCGCTTATTTTCAGACGATCAATGACGATTTCAATATCATGGGTCTTGTAACGATCCACCTTCATGCCCTTTACGATATCCTTGATGTCGCCATCAACACGGACTTTAACGAAGCCTTGTTTCGCGATTTGCTCAAACAACTCCCGATAATGTCCTTTTCTCGATTTGATAATGGGGGCGAGTACATTTATCTTTTTCCCCTTATAGTCAGAAATGATGAGTTCCTTGATCTGCGCATCGCTATAACTTACCATTTTCTCCCCTGAAATATAGCTGTAAGCATCACCCGCGCGGGCAAAAAGCAATCTTAGAAAATCATAAATCTCGGTAATGGTACCTACGGTAGAACGGGGGGATTTTGAAGTGGTTTTCTGTTCAATGGCAATAACAGGCGAAAGACCATCTATCTTGTCAACATCGGGGCGTTCAAGTCCACCTAAAAACTGTCGGGCATAGGCCGAGAAGGTTTCGATATATCTTCGTTGGCCCTCTGCATAAATGGTATCAAAAGCAAGGGATGACTTACCACTTCCGGACAAACCGGTGATAACCACCAATTTTTCCCTGGGAATGGTAACGTCAATGTTTTTGAGATTATGGACGCGAGCTCCTTTGACCTCAATATTTTCCTCGTATTTTGTCATTTTTTCACAGCAAAGTCGCAAAGGTACGGTTTTGCCCCCTAAAAAGGAAGCTGCCTTAGTTTTGATTTGTCACAATTGAAAGTTAATTTTGATTCAATAAATATCATTCGAACCCAGCTGTTTCTTTAAGCCGACGAAGCTGGCAATTGAGGCCATACATACCTGAACATCGTAAAGGCAGGTATGATTTATAAAAATTAAACAAAAGAAGTATGAAATTATTAGGTATAGGATCACGTATCGAACATCCTGAATTTGGGAAAGGGGTAGTGACCAATTTGACCTCGAACCAATATTGGGTCACGTTTATTGATAGCGGTTTGGAAACCATTGAAATCGATGCGGAATTTAAGGTTATTGAGGCGGTTACGGACGAGGTGGATACCGTAAGTTTTTCCGATGTTGAAATGTCCTTGATTTCAATTTTGAGACGTTGGAGCGATAACAACAATGCGACCGCCCTTGCAAGCAAGTGGAAAGGGGGTACGCTCATCCTTAAACCAGGGGATGACAATCTATCCGATAAGGAAATACCCATAAATACATTTTTTCATAAGATCGTAATGGTCCGCGATAGGATTCGGGTCATGGAGCAAAAAATAAATGCCAGCACCAATCTTGATGACCAAGAGAAAGTTGACTTACAACAGTACATCACCCGTATCTATGGCAGCATGACCACCTTTAATGTGCTCTTTCAAAATAAGAGCGATCAATTTGTTGGGGATAGTTCAAAATAACCCCCAGGGCAATTACATGGCCATTCGATAGTTGTTCACAGAATAGGAATCAAATGCCCTATTTGATTTTTTATAGTTATCAAAAGTCTTCTTAGAGATCATTTCAAGTGAATAACCGTTATAATGCACACCATAGTTTCGTTTATCATCATAGATGATCCATGGGTGTCTTGGGTATTTGTATCGAAAATGTCGTGAAATAAGGGGTAGGATATTGAACCCCGGTTTCAGTTCGGCAATATATACGGAATCTTGGGTAGGCTCAAACCCGACCGTATTCTCTATATAGGATTTCTCCCGACTTACCTGCGTCGCCAATTTTGATATTTTCAATTCGATCAAAGCCGCTTGATCCATTTCTTGGCTATCCAACCTTCCATAAAGTTTCCGTATGTATTGGTACACTAAAAAATCAACCCCATCGGCTTCACTCAAAAAGGCAAAATAAATGTTTTTGATTGCAGGGTGGCTTTTTCGTTCAATACCCGCCCAAACACTTTTGGCCTTTGATTGTTCGGTTGTTATGGCCAGTTTGTCAATGAACAGGCCTTCCTGATTGCATTTGTTTTTTTGAAAACCCACTATATCGATATTGTTTTCAAGCGCAATGTATATCGCGGTAAGAAAACCATTAAAACTCCCATCATAAAGTAATACCCTTGAATTTTCCATAATGTTCTAAAATAAACTTAATTGAATGCTGTTTTTGACAAATCGCTTCGTATCCCTATGGACTTCAACGATTCTAGTTGGGGTCTCCATCACCGATTTGATGGTAGGTACTATTTTATTTTCAGATAAGGTATCCCTTGTACCCACCATGGCATAAAAACCAAGTTTGTCCTGAAGTAGTGTATTTGTCATGTTCTTTTGGTATTTAATCCAAAAATATGGAATAAATCCTAATTATGGAAATATTCCTAATAATATTTTGGATATTTTCCAAATTATGTATCTTTGGGTATGGAAAATGAACTTACATTAAAGCGTTTTGTTGATATACGAAGGAATCTTGGCTACACACAGGTGGAATTTGCAAAAGTTTTGGATATTCGTAATACAACAGCCGATATTGAAAGAGGACGAACCAAATTATCGGGTAAGGTAGTGGCTGAGCTTTTAAAGCAATTCAAGATAAACCCACTTTGGTTGTTTGGTGAGAGCGAGATGCAATATTTGGAACCTTCAAAAACCAGTGTCATTCCTAAAGTGGTGACCGTTGACTCTTCGGACAATGAGAATATGGTATTGGTCAATGCAAAAGCAGCTGCAGGGTATCCCCAAAACATACAGGATACGAGTTGGTATAAGCAATTGCCTGCCTTTGATCTTCCGCTTCCGGAATTCAGGAACGCCACCTATCGTGGTTTTCAAGTTGAGGGGGATAGTATGTTGCCCAACTTAAAACCGGGGGAATGGGTGCTGGCCAAAGCGGTTGAGGATATTGCCCATGTGAGCCCCAATAAAATCTATGTCATTGTATTGGAGGATGCGGTTTTGGTGAAGAAAATTGAAAAGGCACCCAATTCGAACAACGTCACCTTAATCTCCCTGAATGATTCCTATCCGCCGTATCGTATCGAGCCGCAACAGATTCAGGAGATATGGCAGGTAAATAGTAAAATAACCTTTGGGGTCGATGCAACCACTGAAAAAGGGCTTTTACGTCAATTACAGGAATCCATGGAGGAATTAAAAAACCAATTCAATCACGGTAAAAGTTAGTTTATAACTTTAGGGTATATAAACCACTGTCCTTTAGATTGAACCCCAAACTTTGATATAGGGCGATGGCAGGTTTTCTATGGTGTCCGCTGAACAGTAAGATTTCTGACAGCTGTAGTTTTTGGCCTTCAACAAGAAGTCGCTCCATTAATTTACGACCAAGACCCTTTCCTCGAAAGGCTTCGGATACCACAACATCCTCGACCATACCCTTATATCCCGAAATAACTTTGTAAGTGGCCAAAGAAGCCATGCCAACCAGCTTTTCATCTTCCCAGCAACAGGCACAGATAAATTCGTTGCCTTGTGACAATACTTCCTCAATATCCCGTTGGTTGATATCGGCATTCAATACCTTGAACAGATCATGTACTTGCTTTTTAATGTCAGGGGTTAGAGCCTCTTTCTGTAATATATGAATCGTCATGGTGTGATTTTTAGTTCATAAATGTACCAAAAAATTAATTTCAAGCACCCTAATTTTCTGGTAGGGCCTTCGCCTCAGTTCGTTTTAGGTATAGGGCAATGGTTATCCCGATCTGCGCCAAATAATAGGTGGGCAATATCAAGAAATTCAATGCGTCATAATGAATGAATTCGGTAAAGGATATGATGGTGTCAGAAAACAGGATCAAGGCGATGCCAATGACATAGGGCCATTTAATGGTGGGCTCCAGTTTTAGTCCCAAGGCGGCACCCAATGAAACACAGGAAACAATCAAATAGAACAAGACCATAAAAGCAAGGGTTTTATCGTCCAATGTTGGATACAATGCCAGATAGAAGAAAATCAAAAATACCACGGTAAGGGCGATGCTGCTTTTCCATCGTAGTGTGCCATTGAGCAATGAAAAAGTCAAATATCCTATATGAGCCAATAGATATAATGAAATTCCCAAGATAAAGAATGTAGTGTCCCCGTGCATATGGGATAGAAAATAGTCGCCGATCATTGAGCATACAAAGGCAATAATAACGACCCAAACATCCAACGCTTTTGGCAGTTTATGGGCGTACGCTATCAAAAGGATTACGGTGCCCAGGGCAGCTACGCTAATTTTAAAGATGAAAATATCAGTTGCCCAAGCTATGGCCGCGCCAATGAATTGGGATGTCAAGAGTACAACGAACCATAGTTTTAAAGTCTTCATCGCTTTAGCTTGCTGTAGAATTCGAAGGTACCAAATCCAGGTCGAGTTCATTAAAATTGTTGGCCGCTTTGACCAGAAGGGTAGACCCTATGGTTTCGAACAACTGGTTGGTCTTTAATACAAACTCGGCCTGTTTTTCTATCCTATAATTCGGTATGCCAACCAATGTCAGGTTTGTGTGGGCGGATTCTTCGGCGATGATATCATAGAAGGGTTTTTGCTCCACGGCATTATTGATGATCTTTATCTGCACGTTCACACGTAAGTCTTCCACCAATTTTGCGATAGTATCATGGATCAGTTCTACGGCCACATTATTGTTGTTGACGAAAAGTACCCTAATATCAGGATTGTCCCATTTGGGTGATGCAATGATAAAGCGGGCAATATTCAGCATCATTTCCGCATTCTTGCTGTCGGTTTCCCGCCACCATAAGTCCACAGATTTGTAATTACCGAATTTCGTTTTTCTATCAAAGTCCAAATACAACAGGTTATAATCTAAGTGTAAAAGGGTTTCCGTCATTTTCGAATATTCTGTGGAATTTTCCAAACCTTTGGGCCAGCCCATCATAATGGTGTTTGGTTCAACCCCCGAAAAACCAAAGGTTGATGCTATATTGGTAATACCCGTGTAGATGTTGTCCACTTTGATCTGCCGGGCAAAAATACCGAGTTCCTTAAAATTGTCATCCCTGATGGTTTGCTCGGCCTTTCGAATGGGAATGTCATTATGCTTGTCCAATATCAATTTGAAGTTTGTGACGATCCCCGTTCGACCAGATACGGTTTTGCCCAGTTCCAAGAGATATTTTTGGTGGTCACTCTTACCGCTGAAAAGAATAATATTCGGATTCCAATTCATATTTTCATCATCCTTTTCATCGATTTTCTTCAAGCCTTTGTTGACCACATTCTCCCAGACACTCCGCCATACATCATTCGATTGTATCTTGACTTCCTTGCGTTGCAGTGCAAAATACAGGGCCGTAATTACAGCGAGCGCAGCCATCATGGCAATCATATCCAACTTGAACATAACCACAAAACAAGCAATAAACCCCAATAGTCCAATCCAGCGCTTGATCTTGAAGCTCGGTTGAAAATCAGGATTGGCCCAGCTTTCAAGAAAATAGGAAATATTGATGAATCCGTAGGCGGTCAAATAGAACATAGAGACCACGCGGGCAATTACATCCAATTCCCCGATAAGAATACCGGCTTCGGCAATGATGAAGACCATGAACAGGGCATTGACAGGTTCGTTATTCTTGCCATTTCCCTTACCAAATATTTTTGGTGTCACTTTATCAATGGACATGGCCTGTAAGATACGCGGGCCCCCGAGGATGCCTCCCAAGGCGGAAGACAAGGTCGCACCCCAAATACCGGCCACTACAGCGGGAGCAAATAGGGCCATTTTCATTAAAATATTATAATCCGATTTTAAAAGTTCGGGCGATATGGTGAACGCCATGAAAATGGCCAAAAGAATGTAAACCAAAAGTCCGGTGCCAATCGCTGCCAAGGTTCCTACGGGTATTGATTGCTTGGGGTCCTTTAAATCGCCACTCATGGCGATACCAGCGGTAAAGCCTGTTACCGCTGGGAAGAAAATGGCAAATACAACTTCCAAAGGCACGGCATCCTGGGTAGAGAAAAGCGGCACCGATTGTGGCGCGAATTCAGTGGTGCCAAAAAAAACGGATGCCAAGGATAGGGCTATGGCAGCCAAAATAAAGAATTGGGCCTTTAAGGCCACAGAGGTACTTATCAATGCCAAAACGGTCAAAGCCGTAAGCGCAATGCTCCCAGTAATCCGAAAATCATTCACGGTCATGCCATACCCGAAAAATGAATTAAAACTTTCTGAAAAACCAATAAGATATAAGGCTATGGAAAACGCCGTTCCCACATACAATGCTATACCAATAGAACCACCAATGGGAATGCCCATACTTCGGGATAGTACATAATAGATGCCACCGGCACCGATTTTCTTGTCGGTGGCAACCGACGAAACACTCAAGCCCGTAGTAACGGCAATGACATGGGCGATGATAATAATGCCAATAGCACCCAAAAGCCCGGCATTACCTACGACCCAACCTAAACGCATATACATGATTACCCCTAGGATGGTCAGTATAGAGGGAGTGAAAACACCGGCAAAGGTGCCGAATTTCTTTTTTTCTGGCATTGGTTTTTGTCGTTCGCTGGTGTATAAAAATAAGGATCAGGATGGTGTAAAGCTAGCAATCCACGGAATTTTCGCCTTAATTATGTCCTTTTACCACACCCATATCAATAGTCATGGGTCCTAGTTGGTGTTTTCTTGGAAGAAATGCCCCACTTTCAACCAATTGCCAATCGTCCCAAGTCGCTTCCAGCCCGCCTATGGGGATAATCCGTACCCACATTTTAAAACTTATGGGAAAACCGTTGGGTTGTAATTTCCACAAATAGGAATCTCCGGGCGTACTACCTCCAGTGGTGTAGGTAACCATAAGTCCCTTCGAGCCGTCTTCCAAATCCACTAAACTGCGCTCAACACCTTGGTCAAACACCTTAAAGGGTGCTACCAGCCAAAAGGAATCATTGTTGAATAGTGTTATTGCCTTTTCAATGGCCTTTGTACGCTGTCTATCATCAGCTACAGCAACTCCTTTTTTCAAAACAGTACTGTTCGTCGGATTTTCCAATACGAGATCAACCGTCAGGTCACTCCACGAAACCTTAGCTTTGCCCATGGTTTTATCCCATAGGTACCTATGTGCACCATTTCGGAAGGTCCATTCAAGATAACGTGTATCCTTAAAGGCCTCGGCATTTATGGAATGCAGCATTTTTTGCGCCAAGACGTCGGCTTCTGGGGATGATTTGCCAGTAGGCAAGGGTTCATTGTAAATAACATAAAGAACAATTGAAACAATGACTAAAAACGAAATAAAACCGAGGGTGTATGTTATAAGCTTTTTTCGCATGGTGGATTTCGCATTTTGCAGTAGTTAAAAAAAACGAATTGGTTTTTGGATGTATTTAAAAACCAACCGAAGTGTCATCGCCACGTTTGTCAGCACCACCTTCTAATTTTCCATTAGACAACACCCGGATTGCGTCAACTTTGCCCAAGATAGGAGTACGGTCTTCATTGATGATGTACCCTTTCGACCTAAGGCCTTCTTTAACCTCGTCTGAAAAACCTTCGGTTTCAAATACGATATAGTCCGGCAACCATTGATGATGGAACCTTGGTGCGTTCACAGCTTCTTGCATGCTCATGTTGAATTCATAGGCATTCAAGATGGTTTGGGTTACAGCAGTGATGATCGTTGCGCCCCCTGGACTTCCAACAACGAGCCATAGTTGACCTTCTTTCTCGACGATGGTAGGGGTCATGGAGCTTAACATCCGTTTTTCCGGGGCAATACTATTGGCCTCGGCACCTATGAGCCCGAACATATTGGGTACCCCAGGTTTGGCACTAAAATCATCCATTTCGTTGTTCAGAAAAAATCCCAGTTCATCGCAGTATAATTTGGAACCATATGCGCCGTTGAGGGTGGTAGTGACCGATACGGCATTGCCTTCTTGGTCAACGATGGAGTAGTGGGTAGTTTCCGAACTTTCAGCTATTCGAATATTTCCGCGTTCAATATCGGATGATAACGTCGCCTTCTCAAAAGAGAAATCATCCATTCGTTGGGTTAAGTACTTTTTGCTCAACAATACATCCAAAGGAATATCGACAAAGTCAGGGTCCCCCAAATAATAATTACGGTCGGCGTAGGCTCTACGGCTGGCTTCGGTAAACAATTGGATGGCCTTAATGGAATTATGTCCAAAACCCGAAATATCGTAGGGTTCGATCATTTTGAAAATTTGGTTCATAGTGACACCACCACTGCTTGGTGGACTCATCGAGATGATTCGCAGGTCCTTATAGTTAAAGATTATGGGTTGGCGCCAAATAGCTTCGTATTTTGCCAAGTCCTCCAGGGTGACATACCCCCCTTTTTCTTGAATAAACGCCACTAGTTTTTTGGCGGTCTCCCCTTTGTAAAATTCATCACGTCCATGCTGGGCAATGCGTCTCAAGGTATTTCCCAAGGCAGGGTATTTTAAAGTATCTCCCTGAATACAACTATTGAAAAACAATGTATTATCACCATTTACCTCAAGTATTTGTTCTCTATAATTCTCGAGCCGTCTGGCTTGCTTTTCAGTCACAACGACACCCCGCTCAACCAATGCAATAACGGGATTTATTATATCTTCTATCGGAAGGCTTCCGTAGGTCTTGTGCACTTCGAATATACCCGCGATGGTTCCGGGAACACCCACAGCTGTGGCCCCAATGGTACTTTTACCAGGAAGGAAGTTGCCCAAAGAATCCAAATACATGTCTTTATGGGCCGAGGATGGCGCTTTTTCGCGGTAATCCAAGGCACCAACATCACCATTCTTCTTGCGGTAGACCATGAATCCGCCACCGCCAAGATTTCCGGCAAAAGGATAGGCGACAGCTAGGGCCAGTTCAGTGCCGACCATGGCGTCAAAGGCATTCCCGCCTTTTTTCAGTATTTCGACACCAATGGCCGAAGCTTCTTCACGGGCAGAAACTACCATGGCACTGTCGGTTACCAAACCTGTAGGTCTTGCAGGTTGCTTCTTGCATTCGACAAGAAGGAGAAGCAGGAGCACAGGAAGAAAATACTTAAATTGATACTTCATTATATTTATATTAAGCCTTGATATTCATATTATTAAAGAAATATATTTTTGTTTTGAAAAAATAATCAGCTCGTCAAAAAACGAAGTGAATTCCTTTTCGAACGCTGCATAATGTTCTTCCAGATCCAAGATGGCAAAATTCATTTTCGATCTATTTTTTGTCCTCCGGTTCATGCCGTTCAACACCCTATCGATTCCTTCCATTTTTGAATAGTTGTAAAGCCAATTATCACTGATCATATAAGGCATCATGTGTTGTACGCCATCAGGAAGTATTTTATAATTTTCCTCTAGAAGGTCATAAAAGTCATTGACGAATATCTTTAAGGGTATATCGGAGTAGTTCTTCCAATTTTTCGCCAAAAAATGGTCGTAATAGATGTCGACGATTACCCGGCTATAATGGCTGTAATTTTTATGCAATCGCTTGCTGCTTTGTTTTGGAATGCTGTGGGTATCTGTAAAGGTGTCTATTTCACGGTGCAATATGACCCCATTTTGAACGCGTTTTGGCAAATGATCTATTTTGTTGCCACGTATACTATCGGCAATAAAGTTGCCAATTGCAATTTCATCATCGCCAAAAGATAAATAGATATGCGCCAAAAAATTCATTCGCCCGTAAAATAGTTCACAAGGTCGAATTTACCAATTTGCTGGACAGGATTGACATCAGTCCTTTATATTTGCAAAAACTTTTTTACAGATTATGACACTAATAAAATCAATTTCGGGAATACGGGGAACTATAGGAGGGAAACCAGGGGATAATTTAACACCTATCGATACGGTCAAATTTGCGGCCGCTTATGGTATTTGGCTTAAGGACTATTCAAAAAAAGACGCTTTGAAGGTTGTCATTGGCCGTGATGCACGACTCTCCGGTGAGATGATCCAAAATCTTGTGGTTTCGACCTTGATAGGATTGGGGATCGATGTAATTGATTTGGACCTTTCAACAACACCCACTGTTGAAATTGCCGTACCAGAGGAGAAAGCGGATGGAGGTATCATTTTAACAGCAAGCCATAATCCCAAACAGTGGAATGCCCTTAAACTTTTAAACGAAAAAGGGGAATTTCTCGATGCAGCACAAGGAGCCAAGATCCTTGAAATCGCCGAGAAAGAACAATTTGATTTTGCCGAAGTAGACGATTTAGGGAGTATTACAAAAAACGATGCATATTTAGACATCCATATTGATGAGGTGCTGAACCTATCCTTGGTCGATGCCGACACCATTCGTAAAGCGAAATTCAAAGTAGTGGTAGATGGGGTGAATTCGACAGGAGGCATCGCTATTCCCAAATTATTGGAAACCTTGGGGGTAGAGGTGGTGAAATTATATTGTGAACCTACGGGTCATTTTCCCCATAACCCAGAGCCTTTAAAGGAGCATTTGGGCGATATCTGCAAACTTGTAGTCCAGGAAAAGGCAGATTTCGGCATCGTGGTAGATCCCGATGTTGATCGTTTGGCCTTTATAAGCAATGATGGTGAAATGTTCGGTGAAGAATACACTTTGGTAGCCTGCGCGGATTATGTGTTGGGCAAGACAAAGGGTAATACCGTTTCCAATTTATCCTCGTCCCGTGCACTACGGGATATCACTCGAAAACACGGTGGCACCTACGAGGCAGCGGCAGTCGGCGAAGTGAACGTTGTGACCAAAATGAAGGCCAATAAGGCCATTATTGGTGGCGAAGGCAACGGGGGAATCATTTATCCTGAAAGCCATTATGGCCGTGATGCTTTGGTGGGTACCGCTTTGTTCTTAATGCTTATGGCAGAAAGAGGAGGGACCGTTAAGGAACTTCGCGATAGTTACCCGAGCTATTTTATGAGTAAGAAGAAAATTCAGCTCACCCCTGAATTGGATGTCGACACCATTCTTAGGGCCATGGCCGACAAATATCGTCAGGAGGATATTTCGACCATTGATGGTGTAAAGGTCGATTTTGCCGAGAATTGGGTACATCTTCGTAAGTCGAATACGGAACCCATCATTCGAATTTATACCGAAGCGCAAAGTCAAGGTGAGGCTGATGGCCTGGCGGATCGCATTATTGGTGAAATCAAGAAAATCGCAGGCATCTAAATATCCAAACAAGCAATATAGCCCTGTTCATTTATAGTAAGTAATGGACATCTTCCGGCCTTTTAGAAACTTGGGGCCATCGGGCAATGTCATTTAGGTAAAGGGTTTCGATGTCTGGTCGAGCGCAGCCGAGACCTCATTAATGTGCTCAAGTGACGTTCTCGACTGTGCTCGTACGGACATTTATACACATGGCCTTCTTAATTAATGATATTGGTCCAAGGGGAGGCGATGAGGGTAGTTGTGGCAATCTGCCAGTGATCATAGAATGTTGTGGCAATATTTTTTTAATCTTTTGAAAGAACGACTGCCCAACTATTGTTTGGGCGCCTTGTCTCTATGCTTCCAGCGACGGTGTGTCCAAAGATAGTGCTCTGGACGCTCCTTGATCTGTTGTTCGGTAAGCGCCAAAAATGTATCGGTGATTTCATTTATTTCGGTATGGCTCCCTGCAAGCGTAATCGGAATGAATTCTGCCTGGTAGTAACCTCGTTTCACTTTGCTTACTTTTAAGAACACCACCGCAAGATCCAGCTTTCGCGCCAGGGTCTCAGCTCCATTGAAAATAGGTACTTTGACCCCCATGAACTCCTTCCAGTATTGGGCTCTATGGACCTGGGGTGATTGATCGCTGACCATGCCATAGCCTGCTCTTATGCCATTTTGATGATTGCGCACCACGGTTTTGACCGTTTCTTTCTGGGTAATCAACTCCGTATTCCATTTCGCCCTTGTTTTCCTGATAAAAGCATCAAAATATTTATTACTTATTTTTTGGTAAACCGCATACCCTTTGGAGTTTACATAATTATTTATGCTGACATTCCACTCCCAATTGGCATAATGCGAACAGACAATCAAGATGCTTTTCTCTTTTTCGATTTCACGGAGTACATCGATATTCACAACATGATATTTCTTTTTGACCGCTTCTTTTGATAGGGCCATGGTCTTGACCATTTCCAAGAACA
>NZ_JBATHS010000224.1:0-47178 GCF_049667165.1 Maribacter sp. | reverse complement strand
CAAGAAATTCTGTTCCAGATCAACCACCTGATGGGTGGTTTGGTTTTTGAACTCCCCTTGTAATTCAATTTTAAGATGATCTACAAATTCATAATTGACATTAAGTCGAGGTTCGACACGAAATTCGCTGAAGGTGTTTAGGTTTTCTATATAATTGAGACGGGCTCCCCCCCGGGCAAAGAGTCTCTGATTGGGCGAGCGGTATTCCAATTCGGAAAAAAGGGCATGTGTCCGCATGACGCCCTTTATTTTGTTGCTATATGGGGGTTGGGTAACATCGGAAAAGTTGAAAATTCCCGTTTCCGTTACTTGGTAGCCATTGGCCCATGACAGGTTTTCATTAAGGCTATAGGTAGTGTTGACCTTTAAGGCGGTTTCGATAACTTCGTTTTCTTGTGAGAGTTGTTGGGCGGAATTGACGGTTATATTCTCTGAATCCAAGGCATAACGGGTGTAATAAGCGTTGATTTTCGTGGTGAGGACATCACTCCAATGACTTTCCAAACTACCCCCAAATGAAAGGTTGGTCTGGTTTAATAAGCTCTGGGTTTCTCGCGATGCCGTAAGGTTCTGCTCCGTATAATCCAGCTTGTTGTTGATGTTGATGAAACTGATGCGAACCTTATGCTCGGGACTTAAGTCAAACAAAAGCTTTCCTGTAAAATCATAGAAATAAAAATCCTGAGATCTTTTGATTTCGTCGGTCTGACCACTAGACCCCATGATTTGACTATCTTGGAAAGCCCTATCTGAAAATTGGCTATAGGTCGGGGTATCAAAAAAGTCGGTCAATGAGCGTCTTGCCGAGAACTGGAAAGCGGCATTTTGGGCAATAGGTACATACCCATAGACATCCCCATTGATTAAATTGAAACCAGCCCCGCCATATAGATCATCGGTAATATCATTTTTGCTTTCCATATCGAGCACACCACTGACACCATCACCGTATTGGGCGCTGGTACCGTTTTTTATGAGGGTAACCTTGTCTGTCAAATAGGGATTGAACGCTGAAATAAGACCGAAAAAGTGTCCGGATTGATACATTTTAATACCATCCCAGAGCATAAGGTTTTGGTCATTCGTCCCGCCACGGATATTGATATTCGATACGGTTTCGTCTATGCTTTCAATGCCTGGCAGGGCTTGAATGGTCTGTAATACATCTGGTTCTATCAAGCCTGGTAGAATGCCAAAATCGGTGGTGGTCATTTGAATGCTGGCATCGATTTCCTTACTAAGCCCTGTCGTTAAAAATTGATAAACGATGACTTCATCCAATTGTTCGTATTTCAGATCCAACAACAGGTCCTTACAAGGATTATGGCTCACCAATTCCTCGGCAGTAACGAAAAGGGGTTTAAAACCGATGTGCTTGATCTGGATCACGGATTCTCGAGGAATGTTTTCCAAGGAAAAATGGCCTTCACTATCGGTGATTATCGCAATATCGGTATCTAACACCTCCACCGATGATCCAGGGATTGTATTCTCTTTGAAATTATCCAAAACCGTGGCACAGATAGCGACCGTGGTACTTTTTACAAGGCTATAATAGCGTTCGTTCAATTTTTGGATTTTCAGCTGCGTCTGCGCTTGAATATCGGAAAGTATGGCTTTAAGATCTTCAGAGTGGTTGCCAATGATGGTGATCTCCTTTATGTCCTCATCGATATAGGAGAATTTAATATCATATTTAAATTCAAGATTCTGTAGTATGGAAATAAGTTTTTCTGTCTTGGCACTAGTATCCTGTGCCATTATTCTGGGAAAGGAAAAAAATAACAGCAGATATACAAGAATCGATAAAAGTGATTTACGGTGCGCTTTCGGCATAGAACAACACTTTATTCCCTTCTAATTTAAATTTTATACGGGAAGGTACACTAATACTCTGTAACGCCAAATCTGTATTTGTGTTGCTAAAAGTGCCGGTAAATAATTTACCCAAATCGATATTCTGGGTCGTGACCGTTACATTGTGTTGTCTTTGGAATTCATTCAAAACATATTTCAGGGGAATACTCTTAAACGTACTTTCCTTATCGATCCAAGAAGGCGCTTGGGTCGTTGGTTCTTCTGAAGGAACGATTTCACCGTCAATGACCATAAAGGAAGTCCCAGCTGGCAATTTGGTTTCCGAGCCTTTATACGTAACACGGACCAAACCTTCATAACAGGTTACCTCAAAAAAGCCTTCACGACCTTCAACATTGAATTGGGTGCCCAAAACCGCGACGGTACCATGGTCTGTCGCTACCGTAAAACGTTTGCCTTTGGCCACTTTGAAGAACGCTTCCCCTTCTAAGGATATGTTTCTTTCCGAATTCCATTTTTTCTTGTTGTACGAGATCTCAGAATCGGCATTCATGATGATTTCAGAAGCATCAGGGAGCATTACCACTTTGTTTTCCGCAAATTGGGTGGTGAAATTTTCGTGCAGGGAATTTATATAAAAATAGGAACCTACCATGATAATGGCAATGGCTGCGGCCACCTGCAAGAATCTTTTGAAGGGTTTCAGTTGCACGACTTTTGGTGCATGCAAGATTCTTTTGTTCTTTACTGCCTCGAGGGCATTTTCAACATCGAAACTTGGCGCTTCCAACGTATTGGAGGCATCCAGAATTCGCTGATAGGTAGCATACTCATCAGATTTTTTAAATGCTGCGAGCTCTTCCTCAGTGAGTTCGTTGGCGAGCCATTTTGCCAAGTAATTCTCTTGCATGATTTCTAGCTTTATGTTTTAATAACAATCCAGGGTAAAAAAACCCTACTTTATCAATTAACAATAATCAGTTTATAATGAACAATTTTAACGAAACACTCGATTTTTTTATATTGTCATCGACTGCATCATCTTTTCCAGGAATAACAATGGTCATATGGGCTGTATTATTATCATGCTTACTTTTTTCGCCCTTTTAAAAGTCACGAACACTATTTTTCAATAGGTCGTAATTCTGTTTTAGAACAATCTCAGCAGTGTATTTTTTTCTATAGCCCCCAATTCTTAAGGCATTAAATTTCACGTCCATTATTTATTGTTTTTTCTACTTGGTCTTCCGTCTTCCGTCTTCCGTCTTCTGTGAACCATCAACCATCAACCATCTCAGATTCCATCAATCTGCTCCCTTAGCGTTTTAAGTGCCAAATGCATCCTTTTTTCTATGGCCTTCACACTAACACCTTCAATCTCCGCAATTTCGGCATACTTTTTTCCATCGATCCTGTTTAATAAAAAGGTGGTCCGCTGGTTTTCGGGCAGCTTTTGTAATGCAACGTCCAATTTTTCCTTGAACTCGTTTTCCTCCATGACATACTCCGGGGTCTCATGATTGGTTGTATTTACCCGGTCGGCATACTTCAAACGCACTTTTTCGGCCTTTAGGACATTCAGGTAGAGGTTGTTTGCGATGGTGTAAACATAGGCCTTGGCCTTTGCGGGGGTCACCTTGGCACAGTTCTCCCATAGCCGTGCAAAAGCCTCCTGTACAGCATCATACGATTTTTCTTCATTGCCGTACTTATAATATATATAGTTAAAAACCGTTTTGGAATTAGCCTTGAAGAGTTTGCTGTATACCTCTTCATCACATACGTTATCCTTGGTTTCAGTGTTCAATGTGTTGGTTTTGTACCAAAGATATTTGAAAAAATCGAAATAAAAGGGTAGGGTTTTTTTAAAGTGGGTTGTTTCAATGACATACGAACAAAAAATACCAAATCGTTATGAAAAAGTTTTTTAGTTACACATTTTATACCAGCCTACTGGTAGTGGCACTGAGTTTTACCTCATGTCAAGATGAAATTGAACCCCTGCCGCAAGATGATGCCCTGACAGAGGCTATAGCAGCAAGTTCATCAACAGCAAAATTAATCGAGGACACCTGTTCCAATGATGGCTCTTTTGACAATATTGTTGATGAGTCAAGCTGTTTCAATATTAATTTTCCGTATCAAGTGAAGGCCAATGGGGTTGATGTAACCATCAATTCTATCGATGACCTTGATGACATAGAAGAGATTTTTGATGCCCTTGAGGAAGATGAGGATATCTTGGATATCATATTTCCAATTACCATCACCTTGGCCGATTATGCCGAGATTACCATTAACGGTATCGAAGATTTAAGGGAACTTGCCCAGGAATGTAAAGAAAATGGAGATGATGATGATATAGAATGTATTGATTTTATGTACCCGATTACCGTATATACCTTTAATCTTAATAAAGAAGAAACCGGGAATTTCACTGTGGAAAGTGATAGGGACCTTAGGCGTTTCTTTGCAGGGTTGGGTCAGAATGATTTGATTGGGATTGATTTTCCGATTACCTTAAAACTTTATGATGGTACCGAGATGGTAGTGAACACAAACGCCGAATTGGCCAATGCCATTGAAAATGCCAAAGAATTATGTGATGAGGATGATGACAATGACCATAATGACGATGATTTTACCCAAGCGGATTTAGCGGATTATTTGGTCTCGTGCCCATGGTTGGTCAAGGAGGTAAAGAGAAACGATCAATTACAAACAGAGCAATACTTCGATTATGTAATGAATTTTAAAGAGGATGGTGAAGTAACTGTAAATGATAGGGAAGGAAACAGCATGACAGGTACCTGGAGTATCAGGGAATCTGAATTCGCCTTACTTCTAAAATTAGAGTTTGATACCCTTGTCGATTTTAATCTTGAGTGGTTCATATATGAGCAGGGCGAAGGTACAATTTTATTGCATGTAAGTGATGGCAATAGGATTATCATGAAGAAGGGGTGTGATGTCATCAACAATGATCCAAGTACGTTGCGTGAAGCATTGAAAGAATGTAACTGGATAATCAAAAAAGTATTCAATGAAGGGCAGGATATTAAAAGATTATTAGGATTTGAATTCAATTTTGAGGCGGAAGGTGTTGTTACATTAAGCAACGGGGATATGGTTTCCCAAGGTAGTTGGGAGATTACCACCAATGCCCAAGGTCGTTTGGTTATGGCGATTACCATGGGCGATGAAGAAGGGGTAAGTTTTGAATGGCCTTTGAGCGAACTTAAAAATGAACGATTGAAGTTCGAGATTCCTGAGACCGACTATGAGTTGATCCTTGAAAGAAATTGTGACAACGACGAAAATGATGAGGATGTTACATGGATCAGGGAATTATTCAATGACACGGCATGGGCCTTGGCAATGTTTTCCCAAAATGAAGATCCCCTTACCGAAGCCTATGACGGGTATACCTATCAGTTTGGTATGGATGGTGTGCTCACCATAGTTGATCAGGATATGATCGAAATCAGTACGGGTAACTGGTACGTTTATCGCAATAGCGAAAGCAAATTGGAAATGATCATTCGTTTTGGATCGGAAAGTAACTTCTACCCATTGGGCAATGATTACAAGATCCTTGAGGTAGTCGATAATCGATTGGAATTAAAACATGAAAATGCATACGGTGGTTATGACCATCTCGTTTTCGAAAAGAAATAACTGTGTATTGACCCCGATGCCATTGTGCATCGGGGTTACTTTGAAAATATAACCCCAAAAACCTACTTACCTATGAAACTACGATTTACATGTATGGCACTAGCCTTACTTAGTATAGGGTTCACGCTCTCCTGCAGTAAGGACGAAGAAAAAACGGAAGTCGAAGAAAAAGTGACCGCGGCGGATATGTCCAAGATAAAATCAGCGGTTGAGGCAGGTACTTGGAGCATTGCGAATTATACGGAAGCTGATACGGATGAAACCTTCAACTATGCAGGTTTTGGTTTTACGTTCAATACGGATGGTACCCTAGGGGTAACCGATGGTAATACTTCCATTTCAGGAGCTTGGTCATTGACCACATCCGATGTTGATGAATTGGATTTTAATATTTTCTTTTCCTCACCGGATATTTTTGAAGTCCTTACCGATGATTGGGAAATTAAAACCTATTCCAATTCGAAGATCGAGTTGATCGATACAAGTGATGACGATAGTACCATTGATTATTTGACCTTCGAAAAACAATAAACCTTTTTTGCCCCACATTTTTTTAAAAGGCGTCCATTAAAAATGGGTGCCTTTTTATGTTACTGCAAGAGGATACGGCGCAATGGTGTTCGATCAAAGACTGAACAATGCATTATTCTTATTAACACTCCCTTGTCTAGGGGCACTATATTTCTTTACTTTGCAAACCTCCGCTAATTAAGAAAGAATATGTTTGATAATTTAAGCGAAAAGCTCGATAAAGCCCTGCACGTTCTCAAAGGACATGGGCAGATTACCGAAATAAATGTGGCAGAAACCACCAAGGAAGTCCGAAGGGCTTTACTTGATGCTGATGTCAACTTTAAAATCGCCAAGGAATTCACTACTAGGATAAAGGAAAAAGCCTTGGGCCAGAATGTCTTGACGACCTTACAACCGGGCCAATTAATGGTCAAGATCGTAAAGGACGAACTTACCCAACTCATGGGGGGCGAAACAGAAGGTATAGATCTTTCAGGTGCTCCTTCGATCATTCTGATGTCTGGTTTGCAGGGTTCCGGTAAAACAACCTTTTCAGGAAAGTTGGCCAATTATCTCAAAACTAAGAAGAATAAAAAGCCATTGTTGGTTGCCTGCGATGTTTATCGCCCGGCAGCAATAGACCAGCTGCAGGTGGTAGGGGACCAAATAGGTGTTGAGGTGTATTCGGATAGGGAGAATAATGATCCGGTAGCCATTGCACAAGCAGGTATTGCCCATGCAAAAGCGAATGGCCATACGGTGGTTATCATTGATACCGCAGGTCGTTTGGCGGTCGATGAGAGGATGATGAACGAGATAGCGAACATCCGTAATGCCATAAAACCTCAGGAAACACTTTTTGTTGTGGATGCCATGACAGGTCAGGATGCTGTTAATACGGCAAAAGCCTTTAATGATGTCTTGAATTTTGATGGGGTAATCCTAACCAAGTTGGATGGTGACACCCGGGGTGGTGCCGCGATATCCATTAAATCGGTCGTCGATAAACCCATAAAGTTCATCGGTACAGGTGAAAAGATGGAGGCCATCGATGTTTTCCATCCCTCAAGAATGGCCGATCGTATTCTCGGCATGGGCGATGTGATCTCTTTGGTTGAAAGGGCCCAAGAGCAGTTTGATGAAGAGGAAGCCCGAAAGATCCAAAAGAAAATTGCCAAGAATAAATTCGGTTTTGACGACTTCTTAAGCCAGATCCAACAAATCAAGAAGATGGGAAACATCAAAGATCTGATGGGGATGATACCTGGTGCAGGCAAGGCATTAAAGGGATTGGATATCGACGATGATGCCTTTAAACATATTGAGGCGATTATCCATTCAATGACCCCTGAGGAGCGGTCCACTCCCTCAAAATTGGATGCCAGTCGTAAAAAACGAATAGCAAAGGGTAGCGGCCGCGATGTTCAGGAAGTCAATCAGCTCTTGAAGCAGTTCGACCAAATGAGCAAAATGATGAAGATGATGCAAGGTGGTGGCGGTAAAAAGATGATGCAGATGATGGGGGGCATGAAAGGAATGAAATAGGTTTTTTAGTTCAGAGTTCAAAGTTCAAGGAAATTGGACGCCTTTTTATCTTAGGTCGAACAACCCTAGTAAATTTTAAGTATAAGAATTATGCTGCTACAGGTATATGCTTCTGAAAAAAAATACTGCTGACTGCAACAGCCAAATGAATAAAAAAAATGAAAATACTCGACGGAAAGAAGATCTCAAATCAAATTAAAGAGGAAATTGCTGCTGAGGTAGCAAAAATGAAGGAAAATGGCGAAAAAGTCCCTCATTTGGCCGCAATAATCGTGGGTAATGACGGAGCCAGTTTAACCTATGTCGGGAGCAAGGTGCGTTCATGCAAGCGCGTAGGATTTGAATCGACGTTAGTGCAATTGCCAAATACAACGTCTGAGATCGAATTATTGAAAAAGATCGAGGAGCTAAACCAAAATGACGATATAGATGGTTTTATCGTACAGCTTCCCTTACCTGACCAGATCGACACCCAAAAGGTGATTATGGCCGTTGACCCCGATAAGGATGTTGATGGTTTCCATCCTACCAACTTCGGTAAAATGGCACTCGATATGAGCACCTTCATTCCAGCCACTCCTTTTGGAATCTTGGAGTTGATCGAACGTTATGGGGTAGAGACACAAGGTAAACATACGGTGGTAATAGGAAGGAGCCATATCGTAGGTCGCCCTATGAGTATTTTGATGGGCCGTAAGGGGTTTCCCGGTAACTCAACGGTTACCTTGACCCATAGTCGTACAAAGAATATCACCCAGATCACCTCCCAGGCCGATATTATCATATCCGCTTTGGGTGTCCCCAATTTCCTAAAGGCAGAAATGGTAAAGGACGATGTGGTAATAATAGATGTTGGTATAACCCGTGTTCCGGATGATAGCAAGGAAAAAGGCTATTATATTACCGGAGATGTTGATTTTGAAAATGTCAGTAAAAAGGCCTCCTACATAACACCGGTACCTGGGGGCGTTGGTCCCATGACGATAGCTATGTTACTCAAGAATACCTTATTGGCCAGGGAAAGGCATAGGGGTAGAAAATAATATCCATCCACCAGGTAACATCCATATATTGATTGGTATTTTTAAGGATGCCCCGTAACATTATCATTATTTTATAGTCTAATTCTAAAATTATTTCAACAAGAACAATATGAAAAAATCAGTAGTACTAAAATCCGCCATTGCTATGGTCGTTTTATTGGCCCTTGGGTGTAAAAATGACGCAACCGAAAATACGGGAAATAAGGAATTAACATCCGGAATTCTTACACAGTACATGGATACCCTGGTGAATCCCGGGGATAATTTCACAGCCTATGTAAATGGCACTTGGGTAAAGAATACCGAAATACCGGCAGATAAATCCTCGTATGGTGTTGGCTATATTGTACATGAGGAGTCGGAGGATAATGTAAAGAATATTATTGAGGAATCGGCCTCCGGAGATTTCGAAATGGGTTCCGATGAACAAAAAGTGGGCGATTTATATCAGTCCTTTATGAATATGGAAAAGCGTAATGAACTTGGCGTTTCACCGCTTACCGAGGATTTTGCCAAAATAGATGCGATAAAGAATTACGATGACTTGGCCACCTATTTTGCCTATGCCAATAAGGTTGGGGTAAATGTTCCTTTGGGGCTTTTTATATATCAGGATTTAAAAGATCCTACGATTTATACCGTTTACACTTGGCAAGCTGGGTTGGGGTTGCCGGATCGTGAGTATTATTTAAATGATGATGAACGGTCAAAGGAAATTCAAACCAAATATGTTACACATATTGAAAAAATGTTTGCATTGGCCAATGTGCCAAATGGGGCGGTAGCTGCAAAAAAAGTGATGGATTTGGAAACTACAATTGCATCCAAACACATGGAAAAGGAAAAAACCCGGGATTTGGTCGCACTTTATAACATGTTCCCGGTAGATACGTTGACGAACATCATGCCCAAATTCAATTGGAAGGCGTTTTTGAGTGAAGCCGGTTTAGATAAGCAAGACAAATTGGGAGTGCTTATGTTGGATTATTCAAAGGCACTTGATGGCATTATCACATCAACAGATTTGAACACTTGGAAAACGTATTTGAAATGGAGTGTCTTGGATGCCAATGCTTCAAGATTAAATGAAGCTTTAGATCAACAAAATTGGGAATTTTATAGCAAGGAACTTAGAGGCACACAAGAGCAAAGGCCTTTATGGCGTAGAGGTGTCTCAACCGTAAATGGAACATTGGGTGAGGTTGTGGGCAAGGTTTATGTAAAGAAACATTTTCCACCCGAAGCGAAGGAACGAATGGAAACCTTGGTCGATAATCTATTAAAGGCGTATGAGGTAAGTATCAAGGATTTGGATTGGATGAGTGAAGACACCAAAAAAGAGGCGTTGGATAAGTTGGGCAAGTTTACCCCAAAAATTGGGTACCCAGATAAATGGAAGGCTTACGATTTGGAAATAAAGGAAGATGACCTTTACGGTAATTTGAGAAGGTCCTCACTTATGGAATATGATAGGGAATTGGCCAAATTGGGTCAACCCATCGACAAGGATGAGTGGGGTATGACTCCCCAAACGGTAAATGCCTATTATAATCCAACCATGAATGAGATTGTTTTTCCGGCGGCTATTTTACAACCCCCGTTCTTTGATTTGAATGCAGAGGATGCGGTTAACTATGGGTCAATAGGAGCCGTTATTGGGCATGAGATCGGTCACGGGTTTGATGATATGGGAAGTACTTTCGATGGGGATGGGGCCATGCGTAACTGGTGGACCGAAGCTGACAAAGAGGAGTTCAAAAAGCGAACTTCGGCATTGGTCGAACAGTATAATGGTTTTGAAGTATTGCCTGATTTGAATATAAACGGTGAGTTTACCCTTGGTGAGAACATTGGGGACCTCGGTGGATTGAGTATTGCCTTGAAAGCCTATAAAATGTCGTTGGGAGATAAGGAGTCGCCTATGATCGATGGTTTTACAGGAGACCAAAGGGTTTTTATCGGGTATGCCCAATCTTGGAGGAACAAAGCAAGGGATGAATCGTTACGGGTACAGATAAATACTGATCCCCATTCCCCAGCCGACTATAGGGTCAATGGCGTGGTCAGGAACATTCCTGAATTTTACACGACCTTTAATGTTAAAGAAACAGATTCTTTGTATTTGGCACCTGAGGAAAGAGTGAAGATTTGGTAGCGCTCAAGGAATAATGGAAATTAAAAAAACCCTCTTAATTGAGGGTTTTTTGATTCAGGTCAATTCCCGATGTTATGCTGTCATTTGGTGTAAGCACATCGATATCATTGCTATCATCATAGTCACAACTGCCCATTCCGATCACACTGGCCAACACGATTCCTAGAAGTAGTATCTTTTTCATCATCAATGATTTTAGTAGGTATACGTACCAAGTTGCTGTTATTCCTTAACGTAATATTCCTTGAATTCTTACTCGAAGAGCCCGATTTAGTTTGAATGATTGGCTGCAAATCAGTATCTTTTGTTTAAAATCAATACTTACTATGAAAAAACTGATGCCTTTTTTTCTTTCAATAGTTTTTGGCCTTGTTGGCTGCGCGTCCGATAAAACAAATAAAAACAGTATCAATGTTTCCTTTTCTGAAACTGTGAGCCCAGAAAATAAAGACGGTAGATTGCTATTGATGCTTTCAAGCAACGATGAAATTGAACCCCGATTTCAAATCAATGACGGGCTCGAGACGCAATTGATTTTTGGGATGAATGTTGAGGGAATGGCGGCAAGGGAAGCGATGGTATTTGATGAAACGGTATTTGGATACCCCTTTTCAAGTCTGGCCGACGTACCTGCGGGCGAATACAACGTTCAGGCACTTTTACATGTGTACGAAACGTTCAATTTATCAACAGGACATACGGTAAAGTTGCCCATGGATAATGGGGAGGGTCAACAATGGAATAAATCTCCAGGCAACTTATACAGCCAACCTTTTAAAATTACCATAACAGAACAGGGTATCCAAAATGTTGATGTGGTCATGGATCAAGTAATCCCACCCATCGAAGAACCCGCAGATACGGAATGGGTCAAGCATATTAAGGTGAAATCTGAAAAATTATCTGAATTTTGGGGTAGGGATATTTATTTGGGGGCCCATGTTCTATTGCCAAAAGGATTCAAGGAGCATCCGGAAGCCAAATATCCGTTGATGGTATTCCACGGCCATTTCCCATCCGATTTTGGCGGGTTTAGTACCACCCCGCCCGATCCGAACATGAAGCCCGAATATTCAGCACGTTTTAATCTGGAAGGGTATAACATTATTCAGGCACAAGAATCCTATGATTTCTATAAGCGATGGATCGATCCTGATTTTCCACGATTTCTCATTATAGAAATACAGCATCCGACCCCTTATTATGACGATTCCTACGCAGTAAATTCTGCAAGTCAAGGGCCCTATGGCGATGCCATAACCTATGAGCTGATTCCTGAGATAGAAAGACAGTTTCGGGGCATGGGCGAAGGTTGGTCACGGTTTCTATATGGAGGCTCTACTGGAGGATGGGAAGCCTTGGCGGTGCAGGTCAAATACCCCAACGAATACAATGGTTGTTTCGCAGCCTGTCCCGACCCCATAGATTTTAGGGCCTATTGCTTGACCAATATCTACGAGGATGATAATGCCTATTATTATAAAAGTGATCATAAAAAATTGGAAGTCCCATCGCATAGGAATTATTTGGGTCAAATTCAATCGACTTTACGACAAGGCAATCATTTAGAATTGGTTTTAGGTGATAGATCTAGGTCTGGTCAGCAATGGGATATTTGGGAAGCGACTTACTCGCCCCAAGGGGAAGATGGCTATCCGGTTCGTTTATGGGATAAATATTCGGGGGATATCGATCATAAAGTGGCTGAATATTGGAAAGAGAATTATGATTTACGGCATATCTTGGAACGTGATTGGGATAAGTTGGGTGATAATCTTAAAGGTAAAATACATCTCTTCTGTGGTGACATGGATAACTACTATCTGAACAATGCGGTCTATTTGATGGAGGACTTTTTGGAAAGTACTACTGAACCTTATTATGATGGTGAGATAACCTATGGGGATCGGGCAGAGCATTGCTGGAATGGCGATCCCGATCAACCCAATGCGATAAGTCGAATGCGATACAATTCGATGTATGTGCCCAAGATCATGAAGCGCATTGCCGAAAGTGCCCCCAAAGGGGCCGATGTAACGAGTTGGCGCTATAAATAGTATAATGAAAAATACAACCAATAAAGTATCATGGGTGGTTTTCGCGGTTTTGGCCGTGACCATCGGGGTATATCCTTTGGTGTATTTTGTGGTAGATCGAAAGTTTGGTCTCTTGGCATCGAAAAGTGAGGCATTGCTATCAAATACGTTTTGGAATATCGGATTTTATGGACATATTCTGTTTGGTGGATTGGCCCTACTTATAGGATGGCTTCAGTTTAGCGAAAAAATAAGGCGCTCACATCCCAAGAGGCACCGGTTGGTAGGTAAGATTTATATTATTTCAGTATTTATAAGTGGAATTTGTGCACTATATATCGGGGGTTATGCCACTGGTGGTATGATCGCTTCTTTAGGTTTTATTTCCTTGGGGATTATTTGGTTGTTTACAACAGGCATGGCCTACAATGCGGCACGAAAAAAGGATTTTTCATTGCATAAGGGGTTTATGATTTATAGCTACGCCGCTTGCTTTGCAGCAGTAACCCTGCGTATTTGGTTGCCCATTTTGAACTTGGTTTTTGATGATTTCATTGTGGCATATCGAATTGTTGCTTGGTTATGTTGGGTGCCCAATATCATATTCGCTTATTTCTGGGTTCGGAAAAAAGGGCTGATCTTGGGCTGATTGAATCTATGTTGGGACCACACGGGAAGGCTTAAGGAAAATCGGGGCTTTCCTATTAGATGATCTTAAATAAATGTAATTTAGTATGTCTTTACACAATTGATCAATAATAAAATAAAACGAATATGATAACTATGATAGTTTTACTCGGTGTACTGGTTCTAGTTGTACTATTACTTATTGGGATATTCAATCGATTCGTAAAAAATCGGAATACGGTAAATGATGCCTGGAGCAATATCGATGTGGCCTTGAAACGGCGGTACGATCTGATTCCGAATTTGGTGGAAACGGTAAAGGGGTATGCAAAACATGAAAAATCGACACTGGAAGATGTGACCAATGCCCGAAATGCCGCTATGCAGGTCCCTAAAGGGGACATTAACGCCCAGATCAAGGCCGAGAATCAATTACAACAAAGCTTGCGAAGTATTTTTGCCCTTGGGGAAGCTTATCCCGATTTAAAGGCCAATGCAAATTATCTGGATTTGCAGGAGAAATTGAATGCAATAGAAGAGAATCTGGAGCGCAGCCGTCGTTATTACAATGGAACGGTAAGGGAAAATAATACCTATGGCGAAAGCTTCCCTGGAGTGCTTTTTGCTGGAATGTTCAAATACCAGCATTTTGACTTTTTCGAAGTAGATGAGGTAAGCAGGGCCAATGTAAAAGTGGATTTTTCTTAGATGCTTATTAAATGGGGGAGATAACCAAGATTTTGTGGAAACAATTCTAGGGCTATCATAGCGCACCAAGAAGTTAGTTGGTGATACCATATGGCATAATTAAGGTAGTGTTACGCTTTTGATCATCCCTCCGTACCAAACCCTAAAAATAAGCATGGGAATCTTGCAACCTAATATTCGTCAACAATTCGTGGTCGTTAATTATAGTGGTGTTTAAGAAAACTGAATTTAAAGCGATGAAAAGGATTTTTTTGGTACTGTTCGCCATGCTTCCCATTTTAAACGGGTATGCACAGGATTTCACGGTGCATAATTACTCCGTCGAAATCTTCATTCATCAAGAGGGCTACTTTGATGTTGTTGAAAATTACGACCTCAACTTTGAAACCTATAAGCATGGTATTTACCGGACCATTCAAACCAACTATGATCTTGTTGATGAAGCAGGGAACGCCCAGAAAAGGCGAATAAAAATCAGCGATATAGAGGTGCCCAAGTACAAATTCGATGCCCCATTTGATTTTGTCCAAAAGTTAAGTGATAAGATCGATATCAAAATCGGGGATAAGAATAAAACCCTTATAGGCCCACAGCATTATGAAATCAGCTATAGGGTCTACAATGCCTTTCTATTTAGAGATTCCCAAATACGGTTTTATTGGAATATAAAACCCGATGGCTGGCAGGCCGATTTCCATCAAATAACTTTTAAGGTACACGTTCCCGATGAAATAACACTCAGCAAGGAGACTGGTTTTGTGTATTCGGGCGATAGAGGGACCTCTACCCTGAGTAGTGATTTCACAGTACATTTTGACAAGGGGGTTATGGAAGGTAGGAGTATCGAAAATTTCGTATCGCACCCAGGGGAAAGTGTGACCGTATTGATCAACCTTCCGGCCAATGCTGTTAAAGAAATAAAACCCTTATGGCCATTTTGGAACGCGTATGGCTGGCTTTTCTTCGTTGGTGCATTGATTATCGCATTCTTTTTGATATGGCGGAAATTTGGCAAGGACGAACGGGTGGTGCGCACTACGAGTTACTATGCACCCGAGAATATAGATCCCGCAATGGCAGGTTTCCTCATTGATGATAAAGCAGACAATGCGGATTTGATTTCATTGTTGCCTTTTTGGGGGTCCAAAGGATATTTACGGATTGAGGAAGTACCCAAAAAAGGACTGTTCGGAAAAAAGGATACCAAACTTATCCGCATAAAACCACTACCGAACGAGGTGGGGGATTATGAACTTAAGGTGTTCAATGGGCTGTTTGGAAATGATCAGGACAAAGAAGGGGTCGAAGTGCTGGTAAGTAGTCTAAAAGACACCTTTTATAGCACCATGCAAGAAGCCCGGAGCATCCTAAAGAAAAAGGCACAACCCTATTATGTGGCCGAATCAAGGAAAATACAGGGCATTACTTGGGCCGTTTTAGTCTTCATGGCCATAGTATTGACCTTTGTGGGATTGGTTTATTGGGGTATTCTAGCTGCCATAGCCCTTTTAATTACCTGCATCCTATTGATGATCCTCAATGTCTATATGGTTAAAAAAAATACAAGAGGTAACCGCACGCTTTCGGAATTAAAGGGATTCAAGCAATTTATTAAAATAGCAGAGGAAAATAAATTGAAGCTGTTGTTAGAGGACGACCCAAGCTATTTTGAGAATACCATGGGGTATGCCCTTGCCTTCGGTATGTTCGATAAATGGGCCAGAAAGTTCGAAGTTTTAAACGTGCCACCACCACAATGGTATAGTTCCCCATCATACAATACCCTAACCATGCACAATTTTTCAAAATCGTTCTCGAGTTCTATGGCAATGGCTAAATCCAATATGGTGAGTACCCCCTCGAGCAGTGGTTCTTCTGGAGGCGGTTCTTCAGGGGGCGGCTTCGGCGGTGGCGGTGGCGGAAGTTGGTAATTTCCGGTGGTATTTTTGGATGGCGATTTTTATTGGATATAAACAATAATGATGAAGATTAAATTTACCCTATTCATGATGGTTTTTCTTTTTATGGCTTGCAAGGAGTCTCCAAAAAAAGATCCTGCCAGCATGGATACAACTACATCGGGCAATCCTATTTTCGAAGGATGGTATGCTGACCCGGAAGGTGCGGTGTTGAATAACGAATATTGGGTATATCCTACCTATTCCGATGATTTTGAAAAACAAGTGTTTTTGGATGCTTTTTCTTCCAAAGATTTGATCACATGGCAAAAGCATGAACATATTTTGGATACGACGATCATAACGTGGTGCCGACAGGCCTTATGGGC
Source organism: Maribacter sp. (assembly GCF_049667165.1). Taxonomy (GTDB): domain Bacteria; phylum Bacteroidota; class Bacteroidia; order Flavobacteriales; family Flavobacteriaceae; genus Maribacter_A. The sequence goes on along the minus strand of NZ_JBATHS010000224.1, from coordinate 30,768 downwards.
GCCATCAGTGATAGAAAAGGAAAGTAAATTTTATCTCTTTTTTGGGGCCAATGATATTCAACGACCCGGAAGGGATTCATACGACCCCAATAACGATATCAATCATTTTGGGGGTATTGGTGTTGCCGTTTCCGATTCTCCTGCTGGCCCATTTAAAGATTATTTGGGCAAACCTTTGGTTTCTGATTTCTACAACAATGCCCAGCCGATAGACCAATTTGTATTTAAGGATGTGGATGGCACGTTTTACTTATTCTATGGGGGATGGAGCCATTGTAACCTCGGTAAATTGAATTCCGATTTTACCGGTTTTATACCTTGGGAAAATGGGGCTCTTTTCAAGGAAATAACCCCGGATGGCTATGTAGAAGGTCCGTTTATGTTTTTAAGAAAAGGTATTTATTATTTTATGTGGTCCGAAGGTAATTGGACCGATGATAGTTATAGGGTGGTCTATGCCATAGCCGATAAGGCCATAGGACCTTATAAACGTATAGGCACCGTTTTGGAGTCCGATGAAAATATCGCAACCGGAGCAGGCCATCATTCAGTGATCAACATTCCCAATACCGATGCGTGGATTATGGTGTATCATCGCAGGCCAATACCCAATGAAGATCGCGACCACCGTGTTACCTGTATGGATAAAATGGAATTTAATTCGGATGGAACGATAAAACCGGTACAAATGACCTTTACAGGAATGCATAAAACGCCTATTGAAGGGTATTGATTTTTTTAATGGTTCGTATAACTTTTATTCTTGTATGATTGGGGTTATATGTATTCGGATAAAGTAATTTTAAAGGTTCTTTCTTAATGTCAAATGCACTAAAAATACGTCTCGTTTTCTTATCTTGTATTCCTTTTAATTTTATATAATCAATCCTTATAATTGAACATGAAAAATCTATTGTCAGTACTCTGCATTTGTTTGGGTATTTTAAGTTCAAGTGCCCAAAGCGGTAAGGTATGCGACGACCTTGCCATGACCAGCAAAATTCTTAAGGGTGAACGCAAATATGCAGTGTACTTACCACCGGACTATGAAACTTCGGAGCGTAGTTATCCCGTACTCTACCTTTTACATGGTGCTGGCGACGACCAGACGGGTTGGGTGCAATTTGGGGAGGTGCTTCGAATAACCGATAATGCCATTAAGGATGGTACGGCAACCCCCATGATTATTGTCATGCCCGATGCCAATACCGGCCAAAGAGGTTATTTTAACCAAGGGAATTGGCGTTATGAGGATTTCTTTTTTGAGGAACTCATGCCTTTTGTAGAACAGAGATATCGCATCAAGGGTGAAAAAAAATACCGTGCTGTGGCTGGACTTTCCATGGGCGGGGGCGGGTCATTCATGTATGCACTCCATCGCCCTGAATTGTTTTCTTCGGCCTGTCCTTTAAGTGCCTATGTGGGTCCATTGACTATTGAGGATTTAAAAGAGCGGTTCAAACGAGATGATCAACAATATACGGAGGAAGAGATCCAAACATATTTTGAACGACACAATGCCATTAATTTAATTGAAAGTGTTCCCATTGAAGATATAAAATCTGTACGATGGTATATCGATTGTGGTGATGATGATTTCTTGTACGAGGGGAACAGTTTGGTACATATAGCCATGAAAAAGAAAGAGATACCCCATGAATACCGGGTTAGGGAAGGAAGGCACAGTTGGACCTACTGGCGGGAATCTTTACCTAAGGTGTTGGAATTTGTTTCACAAGCATTTCATCAGTATTAAGCGCAAAAAATGAATAAGAAAAGATTGATACTACAAGTCCTTGCGGCGATCCTATTATATGTCATCATCTCATTGATATTGGAAAAAGAGTATTCCAATGATATAATTCTTCGCGAAGTTATCGAAGGTCTGATTTTCGGTCTTCTATATGGCCTATTTATCTGGTTCAGGGAAAAATGGAGAAACAAAAGTGAATAATATGGAATATAGACGATTTGGAAGAACTGCTTGGAAAGTTAGTGAAGTTGGATATGGTATGTGGGGTATGGGTGGATGGACGGACTCAGACGATATTCAGTCCGCCAAATCCCTCGATCTAGCCGTGGAAAACGGTGTTAATTTCTTTGATACGGCTTGGGGTTATGGCGAAGGTCATAGCGAAAGATTATTAGGCCAATTGGTTCGAAGGCATCCATATAGAAAATTGTATACAGCAAGTAAGATTCCACCCAAAAATTTTAAGTGGCCCGCAAAACCGGAATATAACTTCGAGGATTCTTATCCAGCGGCCCATATTATGGAATACACCCATAAGACCTTGCAGAATTTAGGATTGGAGCAAATTGACCTAATGCAATTACATACATGGGATGATGTTTGGGCCGAACGGGAAGAATGGCAACGGGCCATTGAAGATTTGAAGACAGCTGGCAAGGTTGCAGCAATGGGTATTAGTATGAACCGGTGGGAACCCGAAAATGGAATAAAAGCAATAAAAACCGGAATGTTGGATGCCGTACAAGTGATTTACAACATTTTTGACCAAGCCCCTGAAGATGCTCTTTTTCCATTATGTGATGAGCTTGACATAGCTGTAATCGCCCGAGTTCCTTTTGACGAGGGTACCTTAACAGGAAGTTTGACCAAAGAAACTACCTTTCCAGAAGGAGATTGGCGAGGCACCTATTTTGTTCCTGAAAATTTGATTTCAAGTGTAGAAAGGGCAGATGCGTTGAGGCCCTTAATTCCTGAAGGAATGACCATGGCCGAAATGGCCTTGCGTTTTATCACGATGAATAAAACGGTTAGTACGATGATTCCGGGCATGAGAAAAGAAAGGAATGTTTTGGCCAATACCGCTGTTAGTGACGGAAAAGGACTCCCAGAAACCCTATTCAATGAATTACGAAAACATCGTTGGGATAGAGTACCTACCGCTTGGTCTCAATAAGTTATTTGGCGAATAACTGCCCCATATCCTTAAAAGCCTTGAATTCCAATGCATTTCCTGCAGGGTCCATAAAGAACATGGTGGCCTGCTCCCCGACAAGCCCCTTAAAACGAATATAAGGTGCAATAACGAACTTCACACCTTTAGATTTCAACTCCTCTGAAAAGGTTTGAAACGTATCCCAGGGTAAGACCACGCCATAATGGGGTACGGGTACATTTTTACCATCGACGGGATTCGTGTGCAGTGCTTCCTTGGACCTACCTGCCGGCGTGGCAGGTTTGGGTTTATAATGAATGACCAACTGATGGCCAAATAGGTTGAAATCAACCCAATGTTCGCTGCTACGGCCTTCTTCACAATTTAGGATCTCACCATAGAATTTACGGCATTCGGCCAAATTGTGGACGGGTATCGCAATGTGGAAAGGAGTTACATTTTGCATATATAAAAGTTTAATTTGATAGATTCCCCCTTAAAAGGGGGATTAAGAGGGATGTTTTTGACACCCCTTCTTTCGGCCGATCCCTGAAGGAATCAATCGAAACATAAAATTACCTTATTCCTATGATTTAATAAAATCCATAATACGGAGATTCACCTCTTTTTGATGCATGGAATGCCCAAAGCCCTCTGTGATATAAAACGCACTGTTTTTCCATGAGGCATGTACCCCTTCAGATGCGCTGAAAGGAACAATGGTATCCCTCCTATCATGTATGATGAGCCCTTTTTTATCTAAATGTCCCTTAAAATCCGACGAGTTGAATTCATGGATTCTAAAACCATAGTTTTTCAATATGTAATCATCCAGCGCTTCGTAGACAACATCATTGAATTTTAAGATTTGTTGGTAGTGTTGCATTACGTCCTGAAGTTTTGACGGGGAACCTATGGTTACGATTTTTTCAATTTCAGGATTGGGATATTTTTCCTGATGGTACAGCGTATTCATGCCACCTACCGAATGACCAATTATAATTTGTGGTTTGTAAGCATCTACAATAACCTTGGTGCATTCCGTATAAAGGGCAACATTGAAGATGTTCCCAGTTGAATTCCCATGTGCCGGGGCATCAAAAGCCACGATATTATAGTTTTCATCCTTTAGGAATGCTATTAAATTTCTCCACCGAAAGGTGTTGCTTTCCCATCCATGCAACAAAAGCACGGTTTCTCGGTCCCCTTTCCATTGATAGGTCTGTAGTTCAATGTTCATCGTCTTTACACGCTGGTGCCTGGCATCGTCAAGGAAAGCTGCTTGCTCGGGAAGTACCTTGCCTTTCCGAGGACTACAGAATAATCCAAAAGCCTTTTTTGCCGTATTTTGTTGGGAAAAAAGTGCCAATGAATTAAAATAAGCTCCGTAGGCAAGGGGAATGAATTTATGAAGTGTTTTTTGCATTATGTATTTAGGCAATTGGATAGGATTTGGGTAAAGGCTTGGTCGGTGATGGTAAAAATATTATTCCCAACCCACCATCAAATATTTTATTTTCGCATGATCAGGCACCTGAACGGCCTCAATATTAGGGCTTGATACATAACGAAGGCTTTCGGGCAGTTGGCTCTTGTCTATGGTAAAATAGATATCGCTGTCCTTGACGAAAATAACGATGTTGTTGATTGCGGTTACGATTTTTTGAATCGTATACTTTTCCTTGATGTCCTTGAACGTACTATTGAGGCCAATGCCTTTTTCAGTTTTGAAACGTGGGTCATTGATCCTAACATTCTGGATTCTTGGAATACTATCGGAACTGGGGGTCAACGTTAAAAGATGATTTCCTCCCTTTTCATATATTTTGATACTTCTGGCACCCAAGCCCGAAGTTAATTTCATCGTATCCTTTACTATGGAATCCTGATAAAAAATAACTTCCAGATCCCGTATCAAACTGACTTTTTCAAGTTGACCTACACTGTTATTGGTAATGAGGAATGTAGTGTCTTTTTCTTTTTCGCACTGCGCCAATAAGGCAATAGCGCAGATGCCCATAACTACAACTATTTTTTTCATAGGCTGATTATCGCATTACCTTTTTTAAAACCCCTAAAACCCCACGGATAAAAGTGGCGCTCGTCAATACTTTGATAACCGGGTTCTGTCTTGTACTTCTTCGGGTCGATGTACGTCTACCCGAAGAACTTGTTTTTTCTTTTTCCGCTTCTTTTTCAGCCTTTACGATTTTTTCGTTCAGTATTTCATAAGCACTTTCCCGATCAATTTCTTCGTTGTATTTCCCCACCAGGTTCGAATTCTTGATAACCGACTTCAGTTCGCCATCCGTAAGTATATCCATACGGCTCATGGGGGCACGTAACAAAGTGGCGGCCAGCGGGGTGGGCCTTCCTTTTTCATCCAAGGCAGAAATCAAGGCTTCCCCGATACCTAGCGAAGTCAGGACTTCCTTTGTGTCATAATAATCCGATATGGGGTAGTTTTCAGCGGTCAGTTTAATGGCCTTTCGGTCCCTTGCCGTAAAGGCACGCAAGGCATGCTGTACTTTTAGTCCCAATTGTGCCAAAACCTCATTGGGTACATCGGTCGGGTTTTGTGTTACAAAATAAAGGCCGATGCCTTTGGAGCGGATCAATTTAACAATGCTTTCAATCTGATCCAATAAAGCCTTTGAGGCTTCCTTGAAGATCAAATGGGCCTCGTCTATAAACAGAATAAGCTCAGGCTTGTCGCTATCACCTTGTTCTGGGAAAGTGGAATATATTTCTGCCAAAAGGCTTAACATGAATGTTGAAAACAATTTAGGGCGATCTTGGATGTCTGTCAATCGTAAAATGTTTATATATCCTCTGCCGTTTTCATCGATACGTGTCAAATCATCGACTTCGAACGATTTTTCCCCAAAAAACAGTTCGGCACCCTGTTGTTCCAATTCAATGACCTTCCTTAGTATGGTGCCTGTGGAACTGGTGGAAATTCGTCCGTAATCCTTCGTGAATTCCTGTTTGCCTGCACCGGTGGCATACTGAAGCACTTTCTTGAAATCCTTAAGATCCAAAAGCGGCAATTTATTGTCATCACAGTATTTGAATACCACGGCAACTATGCCTTCTTGGGTTTCCGATAGATCCAATATTCTTGAGAGGAGTATCGGCCCAAATTCCGAAACTGTTGCGCGTAATTTTACCCCATCCTGTTCTGACAGGGAAAGGATTTCTACAGGAAAACTTTTCGCCTCAAAGGGGATGCCTATTTTTGCATGTCGTTCATCGATTTTAGGATGTCCGGGACTGGGTTGGGCCAGACCACTAAGATCGCCTTTCAAATCCATTAGAAGCACGGGAATTCCCTTATCGGATAAATTCTCGGCGAGGACTTGCAAGGTCTTGGTCTTCCCCGTTCCAGTAGCTCCGGCGATCAATCCATGCCGGTTTAAGGTTTTAAGGGGTATTTTGACGAGGGCATTGGTCACGGCCTCCCCATCGAGCATGGCGGCGCCCATGATTATGGAATCGCCTTTGGTTGTATACCCTTTTTCGATATGTGCAAAGAATTCGTCTTTGGAGCTCATGCGTCTAATTTTCGATAAAAATAGGGCATTTTTAGGCAACAATAAAACGATATGTAAGTACTATCTTTGCCAAATGATGAATATGGAGGTTTTAGCATTGGTGAACAAGGGATTGATGCTTCCGCTTATGGAAGAATTTTATACGATCCAAGGGGAAGGGTACCACAAGGGTACAGCCGCCTATTTTATTCGTGTTGGGGGTTGCGATGTAGGTTGTCATTGGTGCGATGTGAAGGAAAGTTGGAATGCGGATACACATCCACCAACCGATATCGAGAGCATTGTGGCGAAAGCGGCAACTTTTTCCGATACCATTGTTGTCACGGGTGGAGAGCCCCTTACTTGGGATATGGGACCGCTGACCACGGCACTAAAGGCCAGAAATTTACAGACCCATATCGAGACCTCCGGGGCTTATGAACTAAGTGGCACTTGGGATTGGATATGCCTCTCCCCAAAGAAAAACAAACTTCCCACGGCCGAAGTTTATAAGCAAGCGCATGAACTGAAAGTAATTGTGTATAATAAACACGATCTGCTTTTTGCAGAGGAACAGGCCGAAAAGGTGGGGAAAGACTGTATTTTATATTTACAGCCGGAATGGAGCGTACGTGAGAAGACCATTCCCCTTATCGTAGATTATGTGATGGCACATCCTAAATGGAAAGTATCCTTGCAGACCCATAAATATTTGAACATTCCGTAGTCGGAAGTACGAAGCTGGTTGATGGCTAATTGTTGACGGGAGACCGAAGACGGAAGACCGATGCTAGACTTTGTACTTTAGACTTCTGACTTCTGACTTCTGACTTTAGACTTTAGACTTAGTACAGTTCATCTACCACCATTGGCCTGAAGGTCCATCAAACATTCAGCTCCGAGATCGGGAATACTGACCAACCCTTTTGCCACTCTTTTTTCCAATAGTTTTTTCATACTTGGGCCAAACTGTAATTCTGCCCGCATAAGACAACCTTCAACGGTACAGTGATTATCACCAATCTCATTGTTGTCATCATCGGTAGTCGTGCCTTCATGCTCATTTACGGGAACCGTACCAAGATTCACCAGCCCCATTAAATGACCGAATTCGTGGTTCATGGTGGCGGTCTCCACATCGTCAACGTCAACAGCAGAACTTTTCGCCGCCAAGTTTCTTATGGTTTCTTCATAGATGACCATCGAAGTATTCCAATAAACAGCGCCTAAGGTAACCAGGTCCTCCTCTTCAACATCTTCTTCAGAAGGGGCGTCGGCAAAATAGATGAAAATGGCCAAGGTACTACCATCATTAAAGGCGGTCCTGTTCTTTTTTTCCAGGTCGTTGATCTCCTCCAGCGTCAATTTTTCTTCATTGGGGGAAGGTAATTCATTGTATATGATTTCAATATCATCCTTGTATGTATATTGTTTCAAGAAGGCGACAAAATCGGTCATTGCTATTGCGGTTGGTCTATACCCGGATACATAGGCAATTTCAATGAGCAGTTTGTCAAAGGTGGTATTCGAGAGGATATCGTTGGCAGAATCACCAGAAGCTTTATAGTTGGCAGAATGATTGACCGTTTTTGGATCTTCGGTGTCATTCGAGTCTTTAGAGCAACTGATGATCACCGTCAAAAAAAGGAGCACCAATGCCAAAAATCGATTTTTCATAGCTTTTCTTTTAAAAATATAACGCAAAAATAATACCATTGGTATTAAAGGCAAGATAATCTGGCTAAATAGTCGTAATGTTCGCCTAAGCTTACTATCTCACAGCGTAAATCACACGCCAAGGCCACCTTCTTTAATGTATTTTGATCCAAATATAACCAAGGAAATGATGCACTGGTCAATTCTCGATACCTAAGGGTGAAATAAACCTCCCCATAATACCCATCTTCAGCAACAAGATCATCCCGATTGTCGGCGGAATCGCCTTCATCGGTATCGAACATGTAGATGATGTCACTGGAATCCAACAAGATTTGACCCTTGGGGCGTAGCAGTGATTTAAAATGCATTAAATAGTTCTTTAACGCATCGAGATTGCCCACGATACCGATGCCGTTCATGAGCAGGAGCAGGGTATCGAACTTCGGTAGGGTTAAATCAAGTATGGGGCAGTTTATCGTGTTGGTTATACCCCGTCGAATGCAGGTCTTTATAGCGCCCAACGAATGGTCCAAGGCGGTCACCTGTACTCCTTTTTCTTGAAGGTAAAGACTATGGCTACCCGCACCGCAGCCAATATCCAATACGTTCCCGCGACACAAGCCCAGTGCCTTTTGTTCTATGCCGGGCATGTCATCAAAGGTTCTGAAAAGATAGGGAATGGGAATTGTATCTTCCTCATCCAAGGACGAGTACGTAACGATATCCTCCTTGTAATTCCCATTCATATAATCCAATAAGGCCTTTCCGAAAATATCGGTTTCCATATAATTTGTACTTTGCGGACAAAATTGGGATTTTTAACCCGTTTTAAAAAACCGAAGATGAAACAAATCAAGATTGTGTTTTTTTGCTTGCTTTTGGCCCCGATGGCCTTTATGGCACAAGAATCGGATTATTCAAAGGATGTCGCCGATTATTTGGAGCATAATGGTACAATGCAACAATATGAATTTGCCTATGGGCAATTACTGAAAATGCTCGAGGGACAGTTTCCCAAAGATGATACCAATACCGAAGGTTGGGCCTATATGGAGGAGCATGGCAACAAGGCCCTGGAAGAGATCAAAAGCTTGTTGGTGCCCATCTATCAAGCACATTTCACCCAGGATGATATCAGGCAAATGGTCACTTTCTATAAAACCGAAGCCGGCGTTTTGTTGATGAACGATCGTTCAAAAATGACCGATGCGCATAAAGAGGAATTGAACAGCTTTTACAATACAACGGTTGGTCAAAAGATAATTGGGAAACAAGAGGTACTTACCGCGGAGATTTCAAAAGTATCGGAAAACTGGAGTCGTGAATTGTATGAAACGGCAATGAGCCTTTTGAAAAATGGATGAGGTGATACGACAGCTCCCCAAAAAGGCCGCTGAAAAACATAAGGAAAACAAAAAATTCCTTGCCCAATTACGAAAGAAACCCCCGAAGCATTTGGATTACGTAATGCAGGAGTTGCACGAGGCCGAATTTCAAAGGACCGATTGCTTAACCTGTGCCAATTGTTGCAAGACCACGGGACCTCTTTTTACCAATTCGGATATTGAACGTATTTCGAAACATTTTCGAATGAAGCCACATAAATTCATATCGGATTTTTTGCAGGTAGATGAAGAGAATGACTATGTATTACAGCAACTTCCATGCACTTTTTTGGGGTCGGACAATCTATGCGCTATTTACGAGGTCAGACCTAAGGCGTGTCGGGAGTTTCCACATACCGACCGTAAAAAATTCCATCAAATAAGTAATCTCACGCTCCAGAATGTGGCCATTTGCCCGGCAGCTTACAATATCGTCGAGGCAATGAAAAAAAGAATAAAACCGTAAGCGTAATTGTCCCTATTTATATAATAAATACTTCGCTCGAATCGCCTTGAATTTGTCCAGATCATTTTGCCAGGTCGCCTTGATTTCCGCTTCGGATAATCCGGCTTCGATTTGTTGTTGTAATTTTTCCGTTCCGGCATGTTTAGTAAATCCACTGGTGATAAAAACCTTGGACTTATCGTTGGCATTTTTATAGGCATCGATAATCCACTTTAAGGAAACCTCGTTCATTTTAGGAATTTTGGAAAGATCTTTCCCATAACAGACCTTGCCATTTTCTTTCGGGTTTTTTGAACCGAAATTGGGTCTGGGCCAGTATTTGAAGCTGTATTGGCTGCTATCAAGAAAAGATGCACCATACCGTTGGAACTGAAACTCGGTACCCCTACCCGCATTGATATGGGTGCCCTCGAACAATCCCAGACTGGGATACAGACTGATGGCGGTATCGTTGGGTAGGTTGGGCGAAGGTCGAATAGGCAGGCTATATTCCGATGTATGCGTGTAATTTTCCAAGGGTACAAAAGTCAAATCAACCTTTTCCTTATTCGCCAACCAGCCTTCTTCATTGATCATTATGGCGTATTCCGCTATGGTCATGCCATAGACCAGGGGTATGGGGGTCATGCCGAGGAAACCCATGTGTTCCTTTTCCATGGTGGGACCGTCCACATAATGGGCATTCGGATTGGGTCGGTCCAACACCACGATAGGAATGCCGTTTTCCGCACAGGCCTCCATGACCAATTGCAGCGTAGCGATATACGTGTAAAAACGAACGCCGACATCCTGGATATCAAAGAGGACCACATCTAGATTTAGCAGTTGCTCCTTAGAAGGTTTTCGATTTTTCCCGTACAATGAAATCAGGGGTAATCCGGTCTTGGAGTCCAATCCGTCTTTTACTTTTTCCCCGGCATCGGCCTGTCCCCGAAATCCGTGTTCGGGTGCAAATACCTTTTTAATGTCGATATCCAAACTCAATAGCGAATCTACAAGATGCGTGTGGCCGTTTTTTTTGAAGATCACACTGGTCTGGTTGGCAACCACACCCACTCTTTTACCTTTTAACAATTCTAGATAGGCCTCGGTGCTATTGGCACCTACGATGATCGGTTTTTGGGTAGTGTCTAATGCTGCCTCCTGATTGCTTTTCGACTGTTTTTCAGTGTTTCCACATGCCGACACAATTAAAACCCATAAGAAAACTGTATTTTTGAAACTGGATAAAATTGCCATAATTTGAATTTAGAATATTTTATAGCCAAACGACTTATTAAAGGGGCGGCCCATAAAATCAGTATATCCGCACCGATAATAAAAATAGCCATAGCAGCCATAGCCATTAGCGTTTTTATGATGCTGATCGCCATTGCCACCGGCGTTGGACTCAAGCACAAGATACGTGAAAAAGTTGCTGCTTTTAATGGGCATATTCAAATTTATAATTATGATAACAATACCTCGGACATTTCCGTGGTTCCGGTTTCAAAAGAACAGGATTTTTACCCTGATTTCAAGACTGTTGATGGTATCGTGCACGTGCAGGCCGTGGCCACCAAAGGGGGTATAATCCGTACGGAGGATACCTTTGAGGGTTTTATTGCAAAGGGGGTTGGTGCCGATTATAATTGGGAGGTTTTGAGGGAATACCTGGTCGAGGGCACCTTGCCTGATTATTCCGGCGCATTGAATACCGAAGTAATGCTGTCAAGATTAATGGCCAATAGGTTGCAATTAAAGGTCGGGGACACCTTTTCGGCGTTTTTCCCGAAAGAGGAAGATCCCCTAAAACCGAATCAAAGAAAATTTTTGGTCGTTGGTATTTATGATAGCGGTTTTGAGGAAATTGATAGCATGTACGTTTTTGTCGATATTCGACATATTCAACGCATGAATAAATGGGAGGAAAACCAAGTGGGTAATTTCGAGGTTTTTCTTAACGGATTTGACGATTTGGAGCAAAAGAATCGGGAGATTTATGGCACCATTCTTTCAACTTTGGATACTCAAACGATCACTGATAAGTATTATAAGATTTTTGAATGGATCGGGCTTTTCGACTTCAATATTGCCTTGATTATAGGCATTATGATCATTGTTGGAGGTATTAATATGATTACGGCCCTTTTGGTATTGATCCTTGAACGTACCCAGATGATCGGTATCTTGAAGGCTTTGGGTTCCGTAAATTGGAGTATTAGAAAGATATTTCTGTATAATGCCGCCTATTTGATTGCCATTGGACTCTTTTGGGGCAATCTATTGGGATTGGGATTTGTTTGGATCCAAGGAAAGTACCGCCTCCTGAAATTTCCAAACCCACAGGAGTATTATATGGAGTATATTCCTGTACATATTGATGTTGTTACGGTGGTTTTGTTGAACCTTGGCGTATTGATTTTATGTTTGTTGATGCTTTTGGTTCCTTCCTACATCATTACAAGGATCAGTCCGGTAAAAGCGATAAAATTTGAATGAGGACCATGTGTCAAATAAAAAAAAGATTGGTAAAGAAATAATAGCTTCGATTAAATTATACGCATATGAAAATACTTTCCCGTCATTTTTCTTCCTTGGTTTCCCCTGTTCCGTTGTTGATTTTACTCTTACTGGCTTCGGCCTGTAACAAAGATGAGGCAAAGACGGAAAAGGAAAAGGAAAAAATAACCATAGCGGATGCCGATAGAATACCGCTTATCACGATCAATACCAATGGGACAAAAATTCCGGATGAACCGAAAATCGATGCGCAGGTCACAGTCTTGGAGAAAGGTGAAGAAACCTTTACGGGCCTGATTGGTGTGGAGATACGGGGATCATCCTCCCAGATGTTTCCAAAAAAATCCTATGGCTTCGAAACGAGGGATGCCAATAATGAGGATATCGATGTGCCCTTTCTTGGTTTTCCCGAGGAAGAAGACTGGATTCTCTATGCGCCCTATAGCGATAAGAGTTTGGTGCGCAACAAATTGATTTTCGACCTTGCAAGGGATTTAGGAGGGTATGCCAGTCGCACTGAATTTGTCGAATTGAATATAAATGATGCCTATTTGGGTGTTTATGTAGTAATGGAGAAAATAAAACGGGATGATTTCCGGGTCAATATCAACAAATTGAAAATCGATGAAAATACAGGGGAAGACCTTACTGGTGGGTATATTTTAAAAATCGATAAAACCACTGGGATTTCTGGTGGGGCATTGAACGAACTAAATTCATTTACTTCCCCATATCCACCGAGTAACGCCACCATGAACCAGACGATTGCATTTCAATATGAAGAACCGAAACCCGAGGATATCACAGCGGAACAACGAACCTATATTTCGGAGTATGTGACCCAATTTGAGAATGCCCTGGCCAGTGACGATTTTATGGACCCTGAGGTGGGGTACAATGCCTTTATCGATGTGGATAGTTTTATCGATTTTTTCCTCTTGAACGAACTTTCCAATAATGTGGATGGCTATCGCCTGAGTACGTTTTTGTATAAGGACAAAAATGAAAAACTCAATATGGGACCTATTTGGGATTTCAATCTCGCCTTTGGCAATGCGGATTACTGTGGTGGTGGGGATTATGATGTTTGGGCCTATAGGTTTAACCAACGCTGTTCTGAGGATTATTGGCAAGTTCCCTTTTGGTGGGATAGGTTCTTGGAGGACCCGTCATTTGTAGCTAAAGTCAAGACCCGTTGGTCTGCATTACGGGCCGGGGTATTCGCCGAAGGAGCTATACTGGCCAAAGTCGATGGCTATATCACCACGTTGGATAAGGCCGGCGCCTTGGACACTAATTTTGAGACTTGGGATGTTTTGGGGATTTATATTTGGCCCAACAACTATATTGGTGAAAGTCATGCGGATGAAATGGACTATCTAAAAAGCTGGATAGGCAATCGCTTGGATTGGTTGGATCAAGCGATAGGAGATCTGTAATTCTTTGCCATGGGTGTTAGATTGATTTCGTCAAGGGAATATGGAACACCTATTTATAAAAGGATTTTATACATTTAGACATTAGACATTAGACATTAGACATTAGACATTAGACTTTGTACTTTTTATTCTAGCATCTAGCGTCTAACATCTAGCATCGTTCACTATATATAGACCAGTCAACTTATGCAACACAATATGATACATCTTTCTAAGGATAATCAAAAGGCAACCCTTGACAAGGGGGAATTGGTCGGGTATAGGGTTGGGGGCCATGAGTACATCCATCAAAAAGGGAGTCCGGGTTGGCGCAGTTCCGATACCGAAATGTTTCCGATTATTGGACCCACGGCAGGTGCCGATTTCGAGGTGAAAACACCTCGAGGTAAGGCGCTTCAAGACCAACATGGACTTTTAAGGGAGCTTGGGTATGAACTTGTGGGACATTCAGAACTTCATGCTGTTTTTCAAAAGAAGTACATGGCGAATACGCGTATAAAAAACTCCAAATTTCCAGATGCTTCCTCAGTTGAAACATTGTTTTGGCCTTATACCTTCACAGTTGAAAAACACGTGCAACTCGATGAAAATGGACTGACAATAACCTTTAAGATTTCAGGGGAGCTGGGGATGCCCTTTATGTTGGGGTATCATCCTGCCTTTAAATTACAGAGTGAAAATACGGTTGTCGAAGCCAAGGGCAGTAGCATAACGATTCCCGAAATACTAGCGGTGGGTAGTAGGGCCATGGAAATTGCCGATTGCCAATCGATTAGGTTGAAGGATACGAAACACCTAACGATCACGACCGAAGGGTTCGGTAATTTCATGCTTTGGACAGAAGTGCCCAACATGCTTTGTATTGAACCCATAACGTTTTATCCCTATGCCGTGGAACAGGATAGGCTTGACAAAGGGTTCATGCATTTAGACCATCAAAATACGCGTTTTATGATACATTTATATCCCAACAATGACAAAGATCTATATTAGTTATATCCTCTTAATTACAGCCATAGCTGTGAGCGCACAAGAAACCATGAAAAAAGAACTGCCCTATTACGAAATACCCGAAGCCCCATCTGCATATACCGCAGTAACGGTAACTGCTAGAATGATCGATGGTCTCGGATTTCGTTATTACTGGGCAACAGAAGGGCTTAACGTGGAGGATTTGAAATATAGGCCAAGTACGGAGGGCAGAAGTATTGCCGAAACCATGGAACATGTTTATGGCTTATCCGTAATAATACTTAATGCAGCAAAGAAAATGCCCAATGACCGAACGGTGGCACATGAACAGCCGGCGGGGAAAGAATTGCGTGCCATCACACTGACAAATTTTAAAAATGCCAGTGAATTGATCAAGGCCTCCGATGATTTGTCCCAGCATACCATGATATTCAAAAGTGAAAAGGGGACCTCTGAATTTCCATTTTGGAACCAGATCAACGGACCCATAGAGGATGCGGTTTGGCATACGGGCCAAATCGTATTGATGCGGCGTTCTGCAGGGAATCCGTATAATTCAAAAGCAAATGTCCTATTAGGTAAGGTTAGGGAGTAGCTATGGTTGAAATAGTAAGAACCAATTCAAAGAACAGCGATTTTAAGGCCCTTGTACGGTTGCTCGATGCCGATTTGGCCGAAAGGGATGGTGAAGACCATGCTTTTTATGATCAGTTCAATAAGATCCAAAACATTGCTTATACCATCGTACTTTTCGAAAATGGAAAAGCACAAGGTTGTGGGGCCATTAAGGAAATCGATTCAAAAGTGATGGAAGTCAAACGAATGTTTACCTTACCTGAAAGTCGGGGTAAGGGTTTTGCCAGCAGAATATTGACCGAGTTGGAAACATGGGCCGCGGAGATGGGTTATACCACGTGTATGCTAGAAACAGGCAAAAGGCAACCTGAGGCGATTTCCCTTTATGTTAAAAATGGGTATCGGTCCATTGCAAATTATGGGCAATACAAGGGGGTGGAAAATAGTGTCTGTTTCAAGAAATCACTGCGCCAATGAATCTTCGGCAAGGCTTATTTTGGGCGGTCCCCTGCTGGTCATTTTGCTTTATTGCCACTGAAACCTGTTAAAGTCTACGGTCATACTGTTTATTCGAACCCAATTGTCGGTTTTTTTGTAACTTTGCGAATTCATTTAACCCCTTGGGAATAGTTTCGGAAACTTCCAAGGCAATTAGTGTACTATGACAAATAAACACACATTCCATATCCCTGTAATGGGCATTGGATTTACGGCAGATACCCCTCTTAAAGTCGCCCAATATGGCATGGATTCGGTAATCTCCCTCGTTGATGATATTCTTCTTGAGAAGTTACGGAAAATGTATTGCGAGTTATATGAGATTCCCTATAAGGAAATTACGGATAAAATCGAGGATTTTAGGGCAAAACGAATCACTTCCTATCTCAATTTGATCAACAGTTTGGCGGAGCGAAAATTTGAGGAGTTAAAAGATACCACGATCAATAAAGGCAACGAACTGAAGGAATACATTAGCATGTTGCCCGATGGAAATTCCATAAAAAAGGAATTCAAGAACCTGTCGGATAAGTATATGAACCTTAATGAAGCCGGCAACTGGATAAAGGATCAATTAAGCCTCGGAAGCATTGATGTGAATATAATGACCAAGGTAGATAAAGTGAATTATTCGAAAGGTAAAAAACTGCCATCCGAATACAATGATGCCCATGCAGCCCTAAGGGGTTTTGCACAAAGTGACCTAAAGTCATCCGTAATCCTTTCAGCGGGTATGAACCCCAGATTATATGGATATATGGAGCAATTTGAGGATTTCTATCCCGATGGGAATGGGGATTTGAAAAAGAAGATCGTTTTAAAGGTGAGCGATTTTCGCTCTGCATCCATCCAAGGGAAGTACTTGGCTAAAAAAGGACTATGGGTATCGGAATATCGTGTTGAGTCTGGACTGAATTGTGGTGGTCATGCCTTTGCAAGTGATGGTTATCTTCTAGGTCCCGTACTTGAGGAATTCAAAGAAAAAAGGGAAGAATTGATCACGTCGACTTATGAAATTCTGGTGCAATCACTAGAGGTCAAAAATCGCCCAATACCCAAAACCGTTTTACCACTGAGGATAACAGCCCAAGGTGGGGTTGGCACCGCTGAGGAACATCAGTTTTTAATTGATACCTACGAATTGGATTCCGTAGGTTGGGGCACTCCTTTTCTCTTAGTGCCCGAAGCCACCACGGTTGATAACCCTACCTTGGAAAAATTGATGGGTGCGACCGAGAAAGATCTGTACCTAAGCAATATCTCCCCATTAGGGGTACCCTTCAATAGTTTAAAAGGGAATACCAAGGATGAGGAAAAAAACGCATGGATCGCCCAGGGAAGACCGGGTAGTCCCTGTCCGCGAAAATTCGTTTCGTTGAACAATGAATTTACAGAAAAGGACATTTGCGTGGCTTCGCGACAATATCAGCACTTGAAATTAAAGCAATTGGATTCTTTGGGATTGCCCGAAAAGCAACACCAAGCACAATATTCCAAAATAGTCGATAAATCCTGTATTTGCGTTGGCTTGGGAACCTCCGTGCTATTGGCGAACAATTTGGATACACGGGTAGAAGGCACAGGGGTCTCCATCTGTCCTGGACCCAATATGGCTTATTTTTCAAAATTGATGAGCCTTAAAGAGATCACCGACCATATCTATGGAAGGGGCAATGTGATTTCAAGAGTCGATCGTCCAAATATGTTCGTTAAAGAACTTATGCTCTATATAGATTATTTGGAAAATAAAATAGAGGAACTAAAGGATACCTTCAATAAAAAACAAGAAAGCTACTTGACGACCTTTGCCAACAACTTGAACCAAGGTATCGCCTATTACGAGTCCTTGTTCAATTCTTCGAAGGAAGCCTTCAGGGAAACTAAGGATTTGATCATGAGTGAATTGGAAGTGAATAAGAAAAAAATACAGCTTTTGCATTTAGAAATCGGACAACTTGTTGAATTCAATGCGATAAGCACATAGGCCGTGGTGTTACGGTGTGGTGTTTGAAAACAACTTGGGAACCTTTCTTTTTACTAAATTGACTTCGATCAATGACCTATCGGGCAAATGAACTTTGAAGGTAACCGTATTGGTAACGGTTCGCTTACAAGGTTTCCATAGGGTCGGAATAATCCAATAAACCATAACCTTGCCCATTTGACTTAAAGGACTGTAAAAAAATAATCGCTTTTGTCGTTGTATGATTTTTACAGTGAATAACGCTCGATTTGATTAATTTTGACAAATGCGAAAGTTTTTCCCCTTTATAGATTGGATTTCCAATTACAATAAAAGGTTCTTGTTAAATGACATGTTAGCCGGACTAACCGTGGGTATTGTTCTTATTCCACAAGGAATGGCCTATGCCATGGTGGCCGGACTTCCGCCCGTATATGGGTTATATGCCTCGGTTTTTCCACTTTTGGTATATCTCTTTTTAGGTACCTCCAGACAAGTGGCGATTGGACCGGTCGCCATGGATTCCTTATTGGTGGCTACCGGTTTGGGTGCCTTGGCCATAACCGGGATTGAAAATTACATTGCCATGGCCATCTTTTTGGCTTTTATGGTGGGGTCGATCCAATTTATACTGGGGCTGTTGCGAATGGGTTTTTTGGTCAATTTCCTATCAAGGCCGGTAATCAGTGGTTTTACCTCTGGCGTGGCCTTTGTAATCATTTTCAGTCAATTAAAACATCTATTGGGGATAGAGATGGAAAATAGTAGTAAGTTCCATGAATTGGCACTTAATGTCATCGGGAAGCTCGGGGGTACGAACATCTATGACCTGGCTCTTGGTACGGCCGGTATTGTGGTCATTGTACTTCTTAAAAAATGGAACAAAAAAATACCATCGGTATTAGTAGTGGTGATATTGGGAATCTTGGCGGTATACTTTTTTGACCTACAGCACTACGGAGTTGCAATTGTGGGTGAAATTCCCCAAGGGCTCCCTAACTTCAAAGTCCCCGAATTCGATATACAGAAAGGTATTGCCCTTTGGCCTATGGCCTTGACATTGGCTTTGGTCGGTTATCTGGAGATGATTTCGATTGGCAAGTCGATCGAAGAAAAAACCAAGGAAGATCGTATCGATGCCAATCAGGAACTCATTGCGTTGGGCACCTCGAATATGGTGGGTTCGTTCTTTCATTCGTATCCGGTAACTGCGAGCTTTTCACGCTCTGCGATCAGTAAGGATGCCGGGGGCAAAACGAATGGTTTTGCACTGTTCAGTGTAGTTATGGTGGTCATTACCCTGTTGTTTTTGACCCCATTGTTCTATTATTTACCCAATGCGGTCCTGGCGAGTATTATCATGGTTTCGGTGTACGGTTTAATTGATTTTGCCTATCCCAAAACATTGTTTAAATTTAGAAAGGATGAATATGGCGTGTTGATGCTCACTTTTTTGATTACCCTATTTGTTGGGATTAAGGAAGGGGTGCTCATAGGGGTTCTTATTTCCTTGTTGCTGATGGTGTACCGTATCTCCAAACCCCATTATGCGGTTTTGGGAAAAGTGAGGGGGTCTGAATATTATAAGAATATCAGCCGATTTGGGGAGGATATAGAACAACGGGATGACCTGCTGATCATACGCTTTGATTCACAACTGTTTTTTGGAAATAAGAATTATTTCAAGAAAAAATTACTTAAGGAGGTCAATGCAAAGGGTCCGTCCTTAAAAGGGGTCATCCTGAATGCCGAACCGATCAATTACATCGATTCAACGGCTGCAAGTATGCTGATATCCGTAATCGGGGAATTGCATAATCGGAATATTCAGTTTTATATTGTGGGTGCCATCGGGCCCACAAGGGATATCATTTTCAATAGTGGTATCGCGGAGGTATTGGGTAAGGATTTTCTTTATGTTCGTACAAAGGAAGCTGTGGCCTGTTTTGATGATCCCAACAACATAGGGGATACCTGTCAAAAAGTAGCCCATCAGCGGAAAACATAAGCGTAACTATTGTTACTGAAGATAGGACCCTCAAGCCTTACTTTTGAACAAATATTAGAATTGGAAGAAGATGAACATTGAACAGATTTATACAGGATGTTTGGCCCAAGGGGCCTATTATATCGAAAGCAAGGGAGAAGCTGCTATTATTGATCCCTTGCGGGAGGTAGAGCCCTATATTCAAAGGGCCAAGGCTGACAACGCTAAGATCAAGTATATTTTCGAGACCCATTTTCATGCCGATTTTGTAAGTGGGCATGTCACCTTGGCTAAAATGACCGGGGCGTCCATTGTTTACGGGCCTATGGCCAATCCTACTTTTGATGCAATTATTGCGGCTGATAACCAGGAATTCAAACTCGGGGATCTAACAATCAAAGTGCTGCATACTCCCGGGCATACCATGGAGAGTACTACCTATCTTTTAAAGGATAAGGAGGGTAGGGACCATGCCATTTTTTCGGGGGACACCTTATTCTTAGGCGATGTAGGTCGACCAGATTTGGCGCAAAAAGCGGCCGATATGACCAAAGAGGATTTAGCGGGTATTTTGTTTGATAGTCTACGCACTAAAATAATGCCGTTGGCAGATGATGTTATCGTCTATCCTGCCCATGGTGCAGGATCGGCCTGTGGCAAGAACATGATGAAGGAAACTGTCGATTCTTTGGGGAATCAGAAAAAGATGAATTATGCCTTACGTCCCGATATGACCAAGCAAGAGTTCATTGCGGAAGTGACCGAAGGGTTGTTGCCACCTCCAAAATATTTTCCTTTGAACGTAAAAATGAACAAAGAAGGGTATGAGGATATTGGGGACGTCCTCGAACGTGGGAATACGGCTATGGACCCTGAAGCCTTTGAAACCGCCGCAAACGAAACCGGTGCCGTGGTCTTGGATGTCAGGCATCAGGATGAATTTGTAAAAGGCCATATACCACAATCCATTTTCATAGGTTTAAATGGTGATTTCGCACCTTGGGTGGGGGCGTTGATCGCCGATGTAAAACAACCTATTTTATTGGTGGCCCCCGTGGGTAAGGAAAATGAGGCTGTAATCCGTTTGTCACGGGTAGGCTTTGATGGTACCCTTGGCTTTTTGAAAGGAGGATTCGAAGCTTGGAAAGATGCTGGGAAAGATTATGATAATATCACGGCGGTCGTTGCGGATGAGGTAAGCGAGGAAATCAATGCGAACAAGGTGCCGTTATACGATGTTCGTAAGGAAAATGAATACATGAAAGAACACGTGGTCAACGCCATCAATATACCCTTGGATTTTTTAAATGATCACTTTATGGAATTTCCAAAAAATAAAATATTCTTATTACATTGCGAAGGTGGTTACCGTTCCGTCATAGCCGCCTCGATCTTAAAGGCGAGGGGTATTCATAATTTGATCGATATATCCGAAGGATTTTCGGCCATTAAGGAATCGGGAATCAAAGTAACTGATTATGTGTGCCCAACCACTTTGAAATGAGTTTATCAAAGACGTTAAAAATTGCAATGGCTTGTTTGTTATGCCTATCACTCATTACAATAATGGTGATGACCATTGAGTATTTAGTTACCTAATTACGATGTTATGAAACAAAATATGGGGGGTACGGATAAACTCATTCGTGTGCTTGTGGCATTGGTCGCAGGACTTCTGGTTTATTTCAATGTGGTCGAAGATACCTTGGCCTACTTGTTATTGGCCATAGCTGCAATTTTCGTACTCACGAGCTTGGTTGGTTTTTGCCCTTTATATGGGATTCTGGGTATAGACAGCTGTAGTAAGAAAGGATAGTTGATCGGTTTCATTGGTTTTGCCTCGAAGATCAGGGGTGCAATGCCATATATGGAAGCGGTGTAACAGGAGTTTAAAGTCAGAAATCAGAAGCCAGTAGTCAGTTTTAAGTAGTCAGTAATCAGTAATCAGAAGTACAAAGTCCGAAGTAAAAAGTTCAAAGTCTAGCATCGAGTCTCTAACGTCTTCTATCAGTCATCCGTCTTCGGTCTTCGGTCTCCTTGCCCCTGTCAACCAACAACCAACAACTATCAACCAACAACTATAAACACTATAGGTTAAAAATAACGATAAGACCATACTTTATTTGTTGATTTAGGTCATTCCTGACTTTTATCATATTTTGAAATTGTCTGACATTCTATTTTTACTTTTTGATAAAATCTTAATACAATGGCATACATACTACCTTTGGTAAATTGGAGCAACGGAATTATTATGATCGGTGTTTTTGGTGCTGTCGTGCTAGGGCTGGTCATCACTCTACTTATTTTTATGAATAGCGGCAAAAAGGACAAAAACTAAAACATACCCTTTGTTTCCGGTCTGCTTGGCAGGGTTGGATTGCCACACCTTGAATATTCATGGCGACGGTTTTGAACTTTTGACCCCATTTCCCCTATTTTTTCAGTATTCCTTATTATTAGCTTTAAATACTTATATTTAAATCGTAATATTACTTGTAATGATGAAGAATTTTATTGAGCGGATTGGGGTCATGAACGGCATTATGCTGCTCGTTGTTATTTCAATAATTATAGTTTCAGAAGTTATGTTTCTTACCGGGGACAAGTTGGACGCCATATTCATTGCATTCTGGGCACCTACCATTTTGGGTTTTATGAACTATCTAAAATATAGGAAGTAATGGAGTTTATCCTGATTTACTCTATTATCGTATCCATATTTTTTGTGATATGGATCCTCTTTGTTATACGTATGTATAACAAACTGAATGATTGAGTTCAGTTAGCGTCGTAGGTCTCCGTAAACTGCTTTACTTTTTGTGGGTTCCTTGTAAGATAAGATTGAATGATCCGTTCGGTTTCCAAGGTGTTTTTCTGTGGGATCAAATAGGCTTCCAAATCATCGAAGCTACTGATTTGAGTATCCTTATCCACAAAACCATAGCCTTTATAAATTCCATTTTGTAGTAGTACAAAGGCACTTTCACTATATGTCCTTCCTTTCTCCCGAATTAGAAGGCTTTCATTATTATCCCGCATAAAGGAAACGGCCTCCTCCACTTTTTTGTTATAGGCATCCACGGTTTCGTCCCCACGACAAATACCATCGCATTTTTTTATTCGATAGTGTGAACAGGTGTCCACTTTTTCCTGCAAATGACAGAATTTGGCGCATAGCGAAAAGGTTTTGCATACCTCCTCCAAATACAATCTGCAATCCGTTGTATTGTAAAAGATAGCAACAGGATCAGGGGCCTGTTTTATTTTATTGAATGCCAGATGAAAAATACCGTTCCGATCTTCATAGGTGAAGATACCATACCGTTGTACATTTCTTTTTTGCGATCGATTGTATTCCGGGTAATGGTGTTTTATAGCTGTCGATTCCATTAAAAGGGCAACCAGTTCACTTCCAGAGAGCTCAAAGTCGATGTCTGCGGTTATGGCGCACATTTGAATCTCTTTGGTAGCCTTGTCGTAAAAATGGCTCAATACCCTTTTTTTAATATTGATGGCCTTGCCCACATAAATGATCTTGCCCTTGGCATTCTTAAAATAATAGATGCCCGGTGTATTGGGCAAATCATCATAGATATGTTTGGGCAACGCAGGGGGTAAGGTGGTTTCTTGGGAACGGGCATTTAAAAAATGCTTGAAAACGGTTTCAGCACCTTCTATGCGTAAGAGTTTTTGAAATAATAGGGTCGTGGCATGGGCATCACCCCGGGCCCTATGCCTATCGGTCAGAGGAATATCCAAGGCAGAACACAATTTGCCCAGACTGTATGAATTATAGCCGGGAATCAATTTTCGGGACAACCGCACCGTACAGAGTTTTTTTCGGGTATACTCGAGCCCCAAGGATTTAAATTCATTCTTAATGACATTATAATCAAAACCCACACTATGCGCCACAAATATGGTGTCCCTTGTGATTTCGAGAATCTGTTCGGCTATTTCAACCAAGGTAGGGGCATCGCGGACCAAATCATTGTCTATTCCCGTTAATCTGGTAATGAAATAAGGAATCTCACATTCGGGATTGACCAAAGAGGTGAATTCATCCACGATAGCGTATCCATCGTACTTAAAAATGGAGATTTCCGTGATTTTGTTCCCTTTAATACCGTTTCCGGTTGTCTCTATGTCAACTATTGAATACAGATCAATGATTTTTATAAACTGGTTTATTTTATCAAAGTTACTTGAAAATATATTGTTGGGCCATTAAAACACAAATGTCACTTAGGTTTCAATACGTAGCGGAGTAGGTTTTTTCGTCCTTGAACAGACCTGAATTATAAAAATAGGGTATTTATAAAGGCCGAAGATCTAAAGTGCAATCTTTAAGAATATTATAGGGCAGAAATGCAATGATTGCTTATTTTTAAAGTGAATCCCGATAATCAAAGGTGCATACTATATTATGAAGACCATTCCATCGCTTTTTTTACTATTGGTTTCTTTAGGTGTTTTCTTTTTGGGCGGTTGTAAGGAGGCTCCTAAAGCGGTTAAGACAGCCGAACAACTCCCGAATATTATCTATATTTTGGCCGATGATCTTGGGTATGGCGATATCCACGCTTTTAATCCCAATGGAAAAATTGCCACGCCGAATATAGATGCCTTGGCAACAAATGGTATTAAATTCACGGATGCCCATACCTCTTCAGCCGTTTGCACACCCACACGATATGGCATACTGACGGGGCGGTACAACTGGCGAAGCCCGATAAAAAGTGGTGTACTCACCGGAAAATCAAAAGCCTTGATCCCCAAACAAAGAACAACGGTGGCTTCCTTAGTAAAGCGCAAAGGGTATACTACGGCTTTTATCGGAAAATGGCATCTTGGGTGGGACTGGGCCTTTAAGGATTCCACCGATTTTGGGGGTGAAGGATGGAATTTTGAGGATTTTGATACTATGGACTTTGACCAGCCCATAACCAACGGACCCAATGATCTGGGCTTCGATTATGCCTATGGGCACTCCGGATCCTTGGATATGGCACCTTATATTTATATAGAAAATGGCCGGCCAACGGCTCCCGTGGATCGAATTACCGTAGATACAGGGAAGTACACCTGGTGGCGTAAGGGGCCGACAGCTTCTGATTTTATACATGAGGAGGTTACCCCCAACTTTTTCAAAAAAGCAATCTCATATATTGAAGAAAAAGCCATTCAAGACCATCCGTTCTTTCTGTACTTGGCCTTGCCCTCACCCCACACCCCTATAGTACCAACCAAGGAATGGCAGGGTAAAAGTGGCTTGAATCCTTATGGGGATTTTGTGGTTATGATGGATGATTATGTTGGGGAATTGGTAGAAGTACTGGCGCAAAATGAACTAACTGAAAATACTATAGTGATCTTTACAAGCGACAACGGATGCTCCCCACAGGCCGATTTTGAGATTTTAAGGGGGAAAGGCCATGATCCGAGCGGGAATTTTAGGGGCCATAAAGCCGATATTTTCGAAGGGGGACATCGGGTGCCCTTTGTAGTACAATGGCCAAAATATATTGCAGCAAACAGCATTTCGGAAGAAACCATTTGCACAACGGACCTGATGGCTACGCTGGCCGATATCGTTAAGATAGACTTAGGGGACAATGAGGGGGAGGATAGTTATTCAATGTTGCCCATTTTTATGGACTCCAACACCACCGACTTTAAACGGGAAGCGACCGTACACCATTCCATCAATGGTAGTTTCGCTATTCGTAAGGACCAATGGAAAATGATATTTTGCCTTGGCTCCGGGGGTTGGAGCGATCCCAAACCCAACGCTGGGGGGAATGCCGATCTTCCAGTTTTCCAACTCTATGATTTGGCGGTCGACCCAGGGGAACAGACCAATCTCTACGGCAACCATCCCGAAGTGGAACATCAATTACAGCAATTGATGCTTCGATATATCGAAGATGGGCGAAGCACTCCGGGAACAAAACAGGAGAACGACCCTGAAGGTTACGGTTCCAAAGATTGGAAGCAACTCGAAATGTTAAAAGAAAAAATAAATAAAACATGAGAAACCTAAGAAAGTACATTTCCATTGTAATGCTGATTGGCACGGTCCAGATTTGTTCGGCCAAGCTATGGCTTCCTTCGATTCTATCTGATAATATGGTGCTTCAGCAAGAGTCGAATGTGACGATTTGGGGATGGTCCACGGCTACCTCCGATGCCATAACGGTAAAAGGCTCTTGGAACGATGTTCCAGTGACCACTGAGGCCTATCAAGGGGTTTGGTCGGTTAGCCTGCCAACACCTGTTGCAGGGGGTCCGTATACGGTGACCATAGAGGGGCATGAGAAATTGGTGATTAATAACGTGTTGATCGGTGAGGTATGGGTGGCATCAGGACAATCCAATATGGAATGGACCGCCAACTCAAAGATCGTGAACGCTGAGGAAGAAATTTCCAATGCGAAGTATCCGAACATCCGTTTTTTTCATGTTGAAAGACATTTGGCCCAATATCCACAGGATGACACTCCCGGGTTTTGGGTGGAATGTACGCCCCAAACCATGGCGGATTTCAGTGCTATTGCCTATTTTTTTGGAAGGGACATCCATATAAAAACTGGGTTGCCCATAGGGTTGATCAGTTCGAGCTGGGGGGGCACCCCAGTAGAGACCTGGATTCCAGAAGCGGTACTTTCCAAGGATTCCGAATTGATGGAGGCAGCAAAAAAAATCGAACCAAAAAAGTGGTGGCCGAATGAATCTGGATGGGCCTATAACGCCATGATACATCCATTGGTTAATTTCAAGATTGCAGGGTGTATATGGTATCAAGGAGAATCGAACCGGCAAAATGCCACGTCCTATTACAAGTCCTTTCCCTTGTTGATCAAATCATGGCGCGAGGTTTGGGGCAATGAATTCTCCTTCTATTTTGCTCAAATAGCCCCATTCAACTATGACGCTGCCGATGCTTTGGATGCCGCCATTGTCAGGGATGCCCAATTACAGACCCAATTACAGGTTCCCAAGACTGGAATGGCGGTGACCAATGATATTGGAAATCTGGAAGATATACATCCTAAAAATAAACAGGAGGTAGGTCGACGCTTGGCCTTATGGGCTTTGGCCAAGGATTATGGAGTCTCGTCATTGGAGTTTTCGGGACCTGTCTATAAGACGATGGAAATAAACAAGGATAAAATCACACTGCTGTTCGATCATGCCGGTATGGGATTGATGATGAAAGGGAAAAAGCTGACCGATTTTACCGTGGCAGGACCCGATCGGGTCTTTCATCCGGCCAAGGCAAAAATAGTAGGGCAGAAGGTCATCGTTTCGGCAAAAAACGTTAAAGACCCCGTCGCGGTACGATTTGCCTTTACCGATACGGCACAACCCAATTTATACAATGCCGAAGGTCTCCCAGCTTCTGCATTTAGAACGGACGCTTGGGAGTTTCAAGAATAACCCAACCAAACCCAACCAATGAATATGCGATACAGTTCCTTTTTCATTTGTTTCCTTTTATTGCTGACCACTTGTAAAGAGGAAAAAGCAAAATACGCTGATAAACTGTGGTATGACCAACCTGCAGAAGAATGGATGCAGGCCTTACCTGTGGGCAATGGTCGCCTTGGGGCCATGGTTTTTGGCGATCCCAATCATGAACGCATTCAATTGAATGAGGATTCTATGTGGCCAGGTGCACCCGATTGGGGCGATGGGCGGGGTACACCAAAAGATTTGGAAGAAATACGCAAGCTTTTAAAAGAAGGCAGAACAAAGGAAGTTGATAGTTTAATGGTTGAGCGGTTCTCGTATAAAACCATTGTACGTTCCCACCAGACCATGGGGGATCTGTTCATTGATTTTCTAGAGGACAAAAGTTTTGAGAATTATTCCCGTGCGTTGAATTTGGATGATGGCGTGGTAACCGCGACGTATACTTCAGGAGGCCATGAGTATTCCCAGAAAGTCTTCGCTTCACATCCGGATGATGTGTTGGTGGTTGAATTGTCGACCACAAATCCGGAAGGCATGGATTTCAGCATCAAACTCGACCGCCCCAAGGATGAAGGCCGACCAACAGTGACGACGCGAAATCCGTCCAATAATGAAATCAGTATGAAAGGCATGGTGACCCAATTGAACGGAAAAAGGGACTCCAAACCCTTACCGCTTGATTATGGGGTGCAATTTGAGACACGGGTGCGTGTGGAGCGTGAATCAGGGACAATTCGCCCGAACAACGGTCAATTGGTGTTGCAAGGGGTAAAAAGAGCCAAGCTCTTGATCGTAGGGAACACTTCCTTTTATCTTGCCCAACAGTATGAACAAAAGAATACTGAAACCTTGGCCAGAGCCTCAACGAAATCTTTTGAATCCCTTTTAAGAGTCCATATAGAAGACCATGAGCAGTTATACGATCGCGTAGATTTGGATTTAGGAGGAAAGGAGTTGGACAGTCTACCGACCGATCGACGTTTACAACGAATTAAAGATGGTTTTGACGACCCGGATTTGGCGGCCAAATTGTTTCAATACGGACGATATTTATTGATAGCCTCATCACGCCCAGGAACCAATCCTGCGAACCTACAAGGGATTTGGAATGAGCATATCACCGCCCCATGGAATGCCGATTATCATTTGAACATCAACCTACAGATGAATTACTGGCCGGCCGAGGTGACCAATCTAAGCGAATTGCACCAACCCTTCTTTGATTTTTTGGATAAGGTTTTGGAACGTGGAAAAGTAACGGCCCGAAAACAATATGGTATCGAAAGGGGAACCATGTCACATCACGCTTCGGATTTATGGGCAACGCCATTTATGCGGGCCGAACAGGCCTATTGGGGTTCTTGGATCCATGGTGGCGGTTGGGGTGCACAGCACTATTGGGAGCATTACCGATTTACCCAAGACCGGGAATTTTTAAGAACGAGGGCATATCCTACGATGAAGGGTATTGCTGAGTTTTATTTGGATTGGCTGGTATGGGATGAAAAAAGTAGGAGCTGGGTCTCTACGCCTGAGACGTCTCCTGAAAACTCCTATTTTGATGCAGCGGGCAATTCAGCGGCGGTATCCTATGGGAGTGCCATGGGACATCAGATCATTGGGGAAGTGTTCGACAATGTTTTGGAAGCTTCCAAAATTTTAGGAATAGAAGATGATTTTACAAAAGAGGTACGTGCCAAACGGGATAAATTGTTCCCAGGAGTTGTTGTGGGCGCCGATGGAAGGTTGCTGGAATGGAACGAACCTTACGAAGAACCCGAAAAAGGCCATCGACATATGTCACATTTATATGCCTTACACCCTGGGGATGAAATTACTTCGAATACTATGGAAGCGTTTGCAGCAGCTCAAAAGACGATTGATTACCGCTTGCTGCATGGCGGGGCAGGCACGGGTTGGAGCAGGGCTTGGATGATCAATTTGAATGCCCGATTATTGGATGCAACATCCGCCGAGGAAAATATCAAAAAATTCTTCCAGGTTTCAATTGCGGATAATTTATTCGATGAGCATCCCCCCTTTCAAATCGATGGTAATTTTGGATATACCGCTGCAGTGGCGGAGTTGTTGTTGCAATCCCATGAGGGTTTCCTCCGAGTATTGCCCGCACTTCCCTCCCATTGGAAAAATGGTCGTATTACGGGTCTAAAGGCCCGGGGAGACATCGAAGTCGATATCGAATGGAAAGATGGGGTATTATGGCAAGTGGGATTAAGGGCCAACGAAAAAAAATCCATTCGGGTGAAGTATACAGAGAGGGACGTTGAGGTTACTCTACCCAAGAACAAAAAAGTACTTTTGAATGGAAATCTTAGTCGATAAATAATAGTTAAAATTATCTTTGGCGTATTTTGATTGATTTTGGAAGAATGTCAGTTCGAGTGCTTGATTTACCGATTTTTTCATCGGAAATCGAGCGTATCGAGAACGATTTTATGACTGAATTGGTTCTCGATACATTTTTTCTTCATTGCATTCCGAAAAAACACTCGAACTGACTCCTGTAGTCAATACCAAACTATCGAAAAGCACAACAGATTTAAATTGTAATGTTATTATAAAAGGAGCTTAAAGAAATATTAATCGTATGAAAAAACTGATTAGCATAGTCGTACTGTTGACAGGGTTGTTGATGCATGCCCAAAGCCAGGATTCCCTACCCGTCCATCAGCAAAAAATGCAATGGTTCCAAGATGCCAAACTGGGAATATTCATTCATTGGGGATTGTATGCGGTAGACGGCATCGATGAATCCTGGTCATTCTTCAACGGTTATATTTCCCATGAGGATTATCTAAAACAGACCAAGGGTTTCACCGCAAAACACTATGATCCTGTGGCTTGGGCAAATCTGATCAAGGAAAGTGGGGCAAAATATTCGGTCATCACCTCCAAGCATCATGATGGTTTTGCGTTGTGGAACACAAAGTTCGGGGATTTAAATGTGGTAAAAAGTACCCCTGCGAAAAAGGATGTTCTGACCCCCTTTGTGAATGCCCTTCGTAAAAATGACCTAAAAGTCGGCATCTACTTTTCATTGCCCGATTGGTCTTATTCTGATTATACGCATTTTACAAGGGATTCCATACGATACGATATAAAGGACGAACCCCAACGTTGGCAACGATTTTTGGACTATTGCCAAGGACAGTTAAAGGAGCTCTCCGAAAACTATAACCCCGACCTCTATTGGTTCGATGGGGATTGGGAACATACTTCCGAAGAATGGCAAGCCCCAAAGGTGAGACAGTTATTGCTCGATAAGAATCCCAACACCATTTTGAATTCAAGGCTTAATGATCAAGGGGACTACGCCACCCCGGAACAGGGTATGCCCATCACCAGGCCCAAAAGCACCTACTGGGAACTGTGTATGACCATG
>NZ_JBATHS010000223.1:0-4162 GCF_049667165.1 Maribacter sp. | reverse complement strand
GACAAACCGAAAAAAGCCACCTCAGCTCCTGAAATCAGTGCTGAACAAAGTAGTAAGAATACAAGGATGCATATATTGAGTACCAAAGCACTCTCCATGGCTATAAAAGTCGGAAATAAACTAAGGGGTTCTGGGTCCAATAGTCAAATTTTAGGATTTTTGGGGTTAAAATGGCAAATCATCTTCCTCTTCAGGCTGTGCTGAAATTGTAGGTTCAGCCGACTTGGTAGGTTCCTTATGCGGTACCGGTTTCGCGGGTTGGGCAGCGGCCTGTGCATTCGCCACACTTTCTTTCTTAGTAGTCAAGAACGTAAAATCCTGGACATGTACCTCGGTGGTATATCGTGTATTACCATCCTCTCCCTGCCATTGTCTGTTCTTTAACCGCCCTTCGACGTAGATCTTATCTCCTTTACTCAAATATTTTTCGCATATTTCAGCCGCCTTGTTGCGCACAACGATGTTGTGCCAATCGGTATTGGTAACACGCTCGCCCGTTTGCTTGCTGGTATAGGTCTCATTGGTGGCCAAAGGGAATCTTCCTATACTTCCACCACCTTCAAAATAGTGCATTTTCACTTCGTCTCCCAAATGCCCGATAAGCATTACCTTATTCAATGTTCCACTCATAATTTTTATCTAATGTTCAAAAGTACTAAATTTTAAATGTATTAATAAAATCGGCTATCAAAACCGGTACAGGAAAATCTGGCAATGTTCTGAAAGCAATTCCATTTTTTAAGGGCATATCGGTTTTCACAATCCAGAATCGAGTGTGTAGATGCTGGTGTGATAACTTATGTACTATGTCTTTTTCGTTGAATTGATAGAATTCATGATTGCCCTTGATATCAAGTTCCTCCTTATACCTACGTTCCAATTCGACCTTACCGATGTGCTCCTTGGTTTCCAATAATGGAAATTCCCAAAGATTTTGCCAAATACCTTTTCCCTTTCGTTGTTGCAGAAGGGTCTTGTCATTGGGATCAATGACCACCAAATAATTAAAATAGCGGTTTCTTATTTTGGCCTTGCTTATTTTTATAGGGAGTTCATCAACCTTGTTTTTTTGACGTGCAATGCATGCGTCATTCAGCGGGCAAGCCTCACAATCCGGATTTTTTGGCACACATTGCATGGCCCCGAATTCCATAATGGCCTGATTGTAATCCCTAATGTTTTCAGAGTCCATGACCTCCCGCGCCAACTGCTTAAAATACCGGATCCCCTGGATACTGTTTATTGCCAGTTCAACCCCATAAAAACGCGAGAGTACCCGGTATACATTACCATCGACCACGGGTTCTGGGATATTATAGCTGATCGAGGCTATGGCACTTGCGGTATAATCGCCTACTCCCCTTAATTTCAATAAACCCTGATAGGTTTTGGGAAATTCCCCCCCATAGTCATCAACCACCATTTTAGCGGTAGCATGTAAGTTCCTGGCCCTTGAATAATAGCCTAAGCCCTGCCATAATTTCAATACCTGTTCCTCTGCGGCATTTGCCAGATCATCAACGGTGGGAAACCGCGCTATAAACTTCAAATAATAGGGCAAGCCCTGAGCTACCCTTGTTTGCTGCAGGATAATTTCAGATAGCCATACCTTATATGGATCCTTGGTTTGTCTCCATGGTAAGGTTCGCTTATTTTTCATATACCAGAGAAGAATTTTATGGGAAAAAATCATGTGCCAGAATACTATATCTTAAAAGTAGCGGTTTATATACTTAAAATTAGTTCATTAGGACAAAAAGAATGAATTTAATTTATATATTTGCAAGCCGAAAAAAAACATATAGATAACATATTACATAAGATGACGAAAGCGGAAATTGTATCGAAAATCTCAGACAAACTGGGAATTGAAAAAGGAGATGTGCAAGCAACTGTTGAATCCTTTATGGAAGAGGTAAAGACCTCTTTGGAGAGTGGTGACAATGTTTACCTAAGAGGATTTGGTAGTTTTATCATAAAGACCAGAGCGGAAAAGACTGGCAGAAACATATCCAAAAACACGACCATCAAAATACCGGCACATAATATTCCGGCATTCAAACCGGCAAAGGTTTTTGTTGAAGGAGTCAAAAGTAACGTACACGTTAAATAAAATTAATAATCTTTAAATAAGAACTTTATGCCGAGTGGTAAGAAAAGAAAAAGACATAAGGTAGCTACCCATAAGCGCAAGAAGCGTAGAAGAGCTAACCGACACAAGAAAAAGTAGTTGTATTCAACTACTTTTTCGTTTAATACGTTCATTGACATAGAAATTCGTAAAAGAATTTCGACGGGTTTATACAACCTGTAATAATTATTGTTTAATCTATTTGTTCACACCCTAAATCATTGGGGAGAACAGATAAAAATAAAATCAGGTGAATAGAGAATTAATCGTAAGATCTAGTTCCAACGCCGTCGATTTTGCCTTACTAAAAGAAGGAAAACTCACTGAATTACACAAAGAGGAAGACAACAACGATTTTTCTGTTGGCGATATTTTTTTGGCCAAAGTCAGAAAACCCGTGACCGGTCTTAATGCAGCTTTTGTAAATGTAGGTTATGAAAAAGATGCTTTTCTGCATTATCATGACCTAGGACCACAATTGTCTTCGATGTTAAAATTCATAAAACAAGTGAGCACTGGAAGGCTCAAGGATTATTCCTTGAACAACTTCCCTTTAGAAAAAGATATCGATAAACATGGCAGCATCAATGATGTCATTAAATCGAATCAATCCTTATTAGTACAGATTGTTAAGGAACCTATTTCAACCAAAGGACCTAGAATCAGTTCCGAGCTTTCATTAGCCGGACGATATTTGGTCATGGTGCCCTTTTCAGAACGCGTATCGGTCTCACAGAAGATCGCTAGCAAAGAAGAGAAAGATAGGTTAAAAAGACTTGTAAAGAGTATTAAGCCAAAGGGATTTGGCGTTATTATCCGAACAGTCGCCGAAGACAAAAAAGTCGCCGA
Organism: Maribacter sp.; assembly: GCF_049667165.1. GTDB lineage: Bacteria > Bacteroidota > Bacteroidia > Flavobacteriales > Flavobacteriaceae > Maribacter_A. Next base: position 1,182 of record NZ_JBATHS010000223.1, on the reverse strand, counting down.
GCTGGACAAAGATTTAGAAAACTTGCTGAACAAATGGTAAGCAATGTGTAAGAAATTGTATAAAGCTCCAACACCCTCAAAAGTATTGGTTGAGATCAAAAGAGCCTCAAGTATTATTAGGGATGTTTTCAACGATTCCTTTTCGGGGATATATGTTGATGATCAGACGCTTTATAACCAGATCAAGGAATACGTACAGGAAATCGCCCCTGGCAAGGAATCTATAGTCAAATTATACAACAACTCTGCTGTGCCCATATTTGAAAAATTTGGGATTGAAAGACAGATTAAGACTTCTTTCGGCCGAACGGCCACAATGAGTAAAGGAGCCTATTTGATCATAGAGCATACCGAAGCATTGCACGTTATAGACGTGAACAGTGGCAACCGATCCAACAAAGCTAAAAATCAAGAAGATACCGCTTTGGAGGTCAATATGTTGGCCGCTTCGGAAATAGCAAGGCAATTACGTCTTCGCGATATGGGAGGTATTATCGTTATCGATTTTATCGATATGGTAAAAGCACCCCATAGAAGAAAGCTTTTTGACCATCTTCGCGATGAAATGAAAGATGACCGGGCCAAGCATAAGATCTTGCCACCCAGTAAATTTGGTCTTGTACAGATTACCAGACAACGGGTACGACCCGAAATGAATATTAAGACAACAGAAGTAGACCCAAATCAAGCGGGTCAAGAAATAGAAGCTCCGATTGTTTTAATAGACAAAATAAATTCAGACCTTGAAAAACTTCTGAAAGGCCCTAAAAAGGATAATAAGATCACTTTGAACATACATCCTTTTATCGCAGCCTACCTTACCAAAGGTTTTCCATCGATGCGTTCCAAATGGTTTTTGGAGCATAAGAAATGGATAAAGATACAACCAAGGGATGCATACACCTATCTAGAATACCGTTTTAAGGATAAAGACGGTAAAACGATATATTAGTACACCCACTTTCATAATCGTATTAAAAGATGGGGGAAATTAAAATTAAAAGCGACTTCGGAAACGGAGTCGCTTTTTTTGTTTATTGATTATTTTTATATGATGGATTATTATACGAATCACACAATTACTGAAGCCACCAAAAAACTGGAAGGCTATTGTGCCTACCAGGAACGTTGCCATAAAGATGTGATTACAAAACTCAAGGAAATGCGCATGATCCCTGAGGC
>NZ_JBATHS010000222.1:0-2132 GCF_049667165.1 Maribacter sp. | reverse complement strand
GCCCTCTGGTCCCCACTCGTTGGGGTAATGCCAAAATAAGGGGCGTTCTTCCGCTGGTGGTGCACTTAACACGGTCTCTTCCTTATCTTCTTCCAAAAGTAAAGGCACAAAGCTCTTACCATCTACGGTTTGGACCGTTTCAACGGTTTCCACACCGGCCATTTCAAGTATGGTCGGGTAGAAATCCTCAATGATCACATAGTTCTCTTGCCGCGTATTCGGAGCAACCTTCCCAGGCCATTTAACGAGCATGGGTTCCCGGATGCCCCCCTCATACACCGAACCTTTACCACTAGCCAAGGGTTTATTATGGGTATTAGGTTCTCCGCCACGCGCATGTGCGCTCAACCCCCCATTGTCTGACATAAAAAGGATGATCGTATTCTCCGCTATTTTCTTATCTGCTAAATAATCCATGATATCGCCCAAACTCTTATCCATCCCCTCGATCATAGAGGCGTACTTGGCTTCGATGGAATCCATTCCCTTTTCATAATACTTCTGAACAAAACGGTCATCGGACATGATGGGGGTATGCACGGCGTAATGGGCCATATAGAGGAAAAAAGGTTGTTGGGTGGTCACCACGGAATCGATGGCCGCCAAGGCCTCTAAAGTAAGTGCTTCGCTTAAATGACTGTTTTTTCCATGGTATTTTTCCAACCCTGGTACGGCCCAAACTTCCTTACCTTCCTTGCCATTACCGAAATTATCAGTGCCTAAATAGCTTTCCGGTGCTCCCGCGGCATGGCCCGCTATATTCACGTCAAAACCTAGGTTCAACGGATTTTCCCCGGGGGTACCTATAGCCCCAAAATGTGCTTTCCCCGTATGCACGGTATAATAACCCGCCTCATGCAATAGTTTTGGAAGTGGCGTGGCATAAACGGCCAAGGAATCCCCGGCAACCGGACTCAGCCCGTTCACATTCCAATGGGGAAACTCCAGTGTTGGGTGGTTTTTTTCCATAGGTTGGAGGCTATCTTTGTGCAACGTCCAATTGGTAACCCGATGGCGTGCCGCATTCATCCCGGTCATTAAGCTAACCCGCGTAGGGGAACATACCGCTGTGGCATAGGCCTGGGTGAACATTACCCCATCAGCAGCCAAGCGCTCCATATTCGGGGTATGATAGCTTTCATTGAAAGGGGTCTTCTTATACCAAAAAGGTACGGAGGTATCTTGCCACCCCATATCATCGACCAAAAACAAGATGATATTGGGTTTGGGCTCCGGGATTTCCTCAGGTTCACATGCGCTGAATACAATGAACAATAAGGCAATTATCAATACTTCAATTATAGTACTTCTACATGTATAAATTCCCATAGCCTAAATTATGTTATGCTAATTACTTTCAATGACCGCACCGTCTTCCCGATAGAGATCGATTTTCCCATCCAATAACACCGCCAGAACCGTCATTTGTTCGTCCAAAACATGGTCGGGTATTTTGATATAGGTAATCCCCGGATAATGGCTCCAATATACCTTACCCACCACGTGATGCTCCAATTTCGAACCTTGGCCTACCACCCAGATCCGGTTGATCTTATTCTTTAACCCACGAAGGACCACTTCCCCCTTGGGATTCCCTTTGACAAATAAATACAGCATTGTACCGTCCTTGGACAAGGTGGTCGGTCCATAAAAATGTTCTTTGGGTATGCCGGCAACCGTACCATAAATAGCTTCCTTGTGTTTGTGGGTCCACCTTCCCAGATCCCTTAAAATATGCTGTTGCTCCTCTGGAATGGTGCCATCAGCCTTGGGACCGATATCCAACAGTAAATTCCCCCCATTGGATAGTACGTCGGCAAAGATCCCGATAATCTGATCGCTGGTCTTGTACGCATGGTCGTTCTTTTGAAAACCCCAGGAGTTGTTCATGGTCATACACAATTCCCAATACGTGCTTTTGGGTCTGGTGATGGGCATGCCCTGTTCCGGCGTAGCATAGTCCCCTTGATCACGAAGCCTTGAATTCAAAATGGTGTTGGGATTCTTATCAAGCAATAACCGTCGCACCTTTGGAGCCTGCCATTCTTCGGAAGTATGTTCCCAATCCCCATCGAACCAATAGAGATCGGGATTAAAGTTTTCGGAAAGTTCCTTTAATTGTCCTTGGTAAT
>NZ_JBATHS010000221.1:0-3982 GCF_049667165.1 Maribacter sp. | reverse complement strand
CGATTCTATAAATGGTGATGGAAGTTGTTTGATCAATTTTTAAATCTGACAACCCAATTGATTGGTAATTGATTTGTAACGCACCACTGGCACTGATTTCATTGCAAAAATCCTTCAGGGCTGCTTCAAGCCCAAACTTAATGAGCGATTCTGGCATCATGTTGTGGGCGACCCTGCGCATTTCATTGATCGAACTGTCTAGCATATCCATGCTGCGTTCAAAGGCCTGTTGGTTTTCGGGTGTCATCACTAGATTTCCTTTCATAAGTTGAAGTGAGTATTTTATACCGGAAAGCATTCCACCTAAGCCGTCATGTAGATCTTTTGCCAGACGGGATCGTTCCTGTTCTTCACCCTTTAGTGCCCCTTCGGTCGCATCAAGTTGTTTTTCCTTTTCTAATACCCCTATACGTTGTTGTTGCAGTTTTTGCCGATGAACATAATTTCTATAGAACAATAGACTTAATATCAAAATTGCCGCAGAGGTACCTACCAATATATAAGTCAAGTTATTCTTCTGTCGAATGGTCAGTTCTTGTATTTTTTTTTCCGATTCGAGCTTTTCTATAGTTAAAGCTTGTTTCTCGGAATCATACTTGGCTTCCAAAAGCTCAATATTGGTTTTGCTTTTTTCGCCCACAATGGAATCATTCAGCATTTCAAATTCTTTGCGATAATACAGGGCCTTTTTGAATTGTCCCGATGCCTCTTCTAGGGATGATGCTTTTAGGTAAAGGTCTTTTAACTCGTATTTCGAACCCAATTTTTGGGCTAGGGCAATCCCTTTTTGAATAGTAAGTTTGGCAATGGCATATTTTTTTGTATCCATGTAAAGATCAGACAAGCCCATATAAGCATACATTTCATATTCAGGTGTTTCGTTCCCCTTTGAAAAATCGATAACCTTATTATAATAGGCGAGAGCTTCCTGTCGATTTTTCATGGCATTGTTTACGTCGGCACTTCCTAACCAACCATCAAGTATTAGAATAAAATCATTGGTGCGATGACCTATTTCTTCAATTTTGACATAGTATTTTAGCGCTTTATCATATTCTTTTAAATAAAGGGCCACTGTAGCCATGTTGAACATTGATGACGAGATTGCATAATCGTTTTCTAATTCCTCCGCTATGGCCAAAGAAGTTTCCGCATAACGCAGTCCTTTTTCATAGTCCTTTAAATTAATAAAGATAGAAGCAAGGTTGTTATTGATAATGCGCTGCAGGCGCCTATCACTTATTTCGTCGGCAATTTTTTTCGCCTTAAGATAATATTCGGCCGCCTGTTGGAAATCCGAAAGGTAGTGCCATTCACTTCCCACATTGAGGTATGCAACCGCCAATTCTTTGGAATTGCCTAATTCCTCATAAATTTTTAGGGCATCCTTCGAAATTTTTAGAGCAGTGCGAAATTCGCCCTTGTTGTTGAGGTGGGTTATAGCATGACTGGCATAGGCGGCCACACCCTTTAAAAATTTTAAGGAAACGGAGCGTCGTTTGGCCATATCATAGTACCACATGGCCGAATCTGGGAATGCGGTTTCAATACGGCTACCATATTCATAATATAGGTTGATTCGAATGGTGTCGTCATTTGATTTTTTAATCAAGGCCCTGAGACTATCCAGTTCATCGAATTGCGCATGGCCTAGGTTGAATATGAGACAAATTAAAATAGACCACCCACCATTATTTACCCTTAAGTCCTTTAGTGGCATATTTCGAATTTAACGTTACTTAAAGGTAATACCTGTGGGGATTACCGTCATCCCCTTTTTACATGATTTTTTTCAAAATCGAAAAAATCCTGTTTTTAGGGGATTGTGTGAATTTATTTAAATGTGGACTTTTATCATGTCATGCCTGGATTGTGGATACAAAGATTTAATCCATAATAGCGCTGTAATACTAGGACAAAAACTACCGACCCAGTCAGGATCGATATTAGAAAAATTGTTTAATAAATACACTATCAAAATGAAAACAAAACAAATATTACTGATTTCAATAGTGGGTATTCTTTCAATTTCAGCATCACAATATGTTGATGACATTCTTTCAAGATTAGGTATTGAAGCTCAATATGCCCAATATAATATTAGATCAAATTTTATTGGAAGATTTGATAATGGCCCTTTGGATTCCCGAGTAAGCGAAAATACCTTTAAGATACCCTATGCCAAATTACTCCCTTCTATTATTGCCGGAGATAAGACAGGAGCTGCCAAGGAATTGTGTCATTACATCAAAAATTATATAAATAGCGAGGAATTTATCATCTCCTACAATGAGATGAGGCAAGATGCATTGCCTTTGCGGGATTCTCAAGACCCCAATAGAAGAAGCCTTGGTAGTTTGAAATCCGAACTAAAAACAATCGAATTGAATATTAAGAATTACCCGAATGATGTTGCTTATATCACAGAACAAAAAAAATTAAAAGATCAAGCCCAAGCCAGCATTGATAATATTATGGAGGCGTCTAAAAAACCATTCCCGAATAAGGAATTATGGGAACAGACCTATCCTACAAACCCTGAAGTTTTGGTCAAGAAAAGATTACAGGAATACCTTGCACTTGTTAATACCGTAGATTTTAGCGCTAAACTTACGGCTCCGGATAATTATAAAATTCAAAAATTCGTTAATCCTACCTATGAAAGCAAAAGTCCACAATGGAAAGCTTGCTATAGGGCAGGTAAGGAAGTAAATGATGTCTTCACAAGTTTTGCAAATGAATGGCTAAAAGGGGAAATCATTGCCTCGGTGAAGACTAAAATGTCCGATACAAGTATAGGGCCCAAAGAGGAGACCAAATCAAATTCTATGACTACTACAACCGTGATGGAAAACAATACTACACAAGTAAACGATTCTCCTACAGAAACTGAGAAAACGGAAAGTGTTAGTGTACCTACTAAGGCAAAAATATCCCTTTTGGATAAAATGAAGGCTAAGGCCAAAAAAATCATTAACTAATACGTATTGGATACCATCATTAAGTATTTTGGAATACTAGCGGTTATTGTTCAATTAGCTAAATACGACTGGGAACAGAATAGGGTCGGGATGCCAACTTAACGAGCCGGGGGATAGGTGTGAGAATGGGAATAATACTTCCGAAATCCCTTCAGGACCAGAACGGAGGATAAAAAAGCGTAGTAACATAGTGTTCTGATTTTTGATTGATGTTTCATATAGACAATTAGAACGCCAACATTGATGATTTGTTACAAAAAAGCCCCGAAAATCGAGGCTTGTTTCAGGAATTTATGATTTTGTTTAGTTTTCGATGACTATAGGTGCTGTGGATAGTCTTACAACAGGTTGTTTGCTCTTGCTGCCCCTTGTGTCGATATTGATATTCGTATTCTTCTTGAGAATGTCAATGGCATTATCCGAGCTGATCTCCTTTCCCTCATGATAGAAAATGGCATTCTTTTTTGCCATTTCAATCACATGGTCCAAGGGTGTAATGGGTGTTGGTGGCGTGGGAGGTAGGCTTATACGATTTACCGGGGTTTCTTCCTTGTTCGGAATGACCTCTTTATTGGGTTTGGATGTAATTCGCATAGAATTTAAGTTGTCGTATGGATCTTGATTCGCAATGATTTCATCGATAACATTAGCAACCGCTACTTCCTCATGACGAAGTGGACTTGGGGGAGCAGGTGGTGCAGGCGGAATTCCGCTTTTCTCCCCTTTTGTAGCGCTAGGTGATTCGGGAGCCTCTGGTACTGGAGGTGGCTCGGGAAAATCTGGAAAAGGTTCCGCATTTTCTTTTTGCTCATGAGTCATTAATCCATGCAGGTGTTCCAATCTTTTAACATCGGATTTAAGAATTCTCATTTCTTTGGCATCACTCAATTGACGATTGTATTTTTTGGCCAACGCATTGTATTCTTTCATCTGTATTTTAGTGGCACCTTCTTGAGGCGGACACTCAGGGAAGGGAAATGCATCTTTCTTCTGTTGGGCAT
>NZ_JBATHS010000220.1:0-1534 GCF_049667165.1 Maribacter sp. | reverse complement strand
TGCGCCTACAAATGCCCTACTATGATTTTAAGAATGCATTTCCCTTGGATTATGATTTTTTCTTTAGTTGGAATCTCAATGAGCTAATGGCCAGTGGAAGTATCGGCTTGTTTATTCTTGTATGGGGTATTGTACTGACCTTGGTCATCGTTCCTGTAATGGTATACTTCTTCGGCAAGCGATGGTATTGTTCCTGGGTCTGTGGCTGTGGTGGGCTCGCTGAAACGCTAGGTGACCCTTATCGTCAACATTCGAGCAAGTCACTTTTTTCATGGAAGGTCGAGCGGTGGTTTGTACATGGGGTCTTACTTTTCGCCTTGGTGATGACGGGGATGACTTTGTACAGCTTTTTCACAGAGTCAGGAACCATTTTGGGCATAAAGACCCAAAGTATTCAGAACACCTATAGCCTATTGATAGGGGCTATTTTTGCGGGTGTTATCGGTACAGGGTTCTATCCTATTTTTGGAAATAGGGTATGGTGTCGTTTTGGTTGTCCTTTGGCGGCTTATTTAGGCTTTGTACAACGCTTCAAATCCCGCTTTCGGATTACGACCAATGGTGGTCAATGCATTTCTTGCGGCAATTGTTCTACCTATTGTGAACAGGGCATCGATGTCAGGGCCTATGCCCAAAAAGGGGAGAATATTGTACGATCCAGTTGTGTGGGCTGTGGTGTTTGTGCCGCAGTTTGTCCGCGTGGGGTTCTGAAATTGGAAAATGGGCCTGAACAAGGTCGGATCAATCCCACACAGGTTCTATGGGGTAATGACCCCGATTTAATGCATCTGGTCAATAAAAAATAAGTAGGTATTACATCTTTGGAAGGGGTTTTTAAAATCTAGCAGAACTTTTGAAAAATCCTTGGTGTAAAAGCAAAATTCAAAGACTAGACCGTATTAATTATGGCCAAAGAAAAAAGTATTGGTATTTTTATGGCCACATTGAACCTATTCCATTTTGGAACTAGAATCAAGTAATTATAATCTTATTTGAATTCAAAACAAAAAACACCCTGAAATACATAATGGCTCGTTACCTCACTATTTTATTCCTCATATTCTATTGTATTCATTCCCAACTTAACTGAGGTTAATCATTATACATGACCAAAATAAAAGTTATCATCCCTGCCTATAATGAAGCTGATTCCATTGCCCAAGTTATCCGTGAAATACCGAAATCGGTATCTGAGATCGTTGTGGTCAACAATAATTCAACCGATGATACTGCAAAAACAGCCGTAGAAGCGGGAGCCACAGTTTTGAACGAAACCAAGATGGGGTATGGTTATGCCTGTCTTTGCGGTATGCACTATGTGGCACAACAATCCGACAGACCCGATATCATCGTCTTTATCGATGGGGATTATTCTGACTATCCCGAAGAGCTCACAAAAATAGTAGCGCCCATTATTGATCAAAATATTGATTTTGTCGTCGGGGCACGTGTTAAGGAAAAACGGGAGCCAGGTAGTATGACTCCCCAACAAATCTTTGGCAATTGGCTGGCCACATTCTTGATGAAATTGTTC
>NZ_JBATHS010000219.1:0-2798 GCF_049667165.1 Maribacter sp. | reverse complement strand
ATATATAGTCAAATGTATATAGAAACCCTTGAGTTCCTTAACCCTTTTTTGGGCCTCGGCATTCTTAGTTGATCTATTTGTTTCCATACGCACTGTTTTTGTGATCCATACAGGGTTCGTCTACAGCCATAGGCCATTAACATTGATTTACACAGGATGTACCATGCTGTTTTTTTGCTACTATCCCTTGTTTACTGACTCCTCATCCATGAACTGCCTTATCTTACGGTTTTCCCATTTCTTGATAAAACCAGGCTTGAATCTCAGTAAGATTATTCCAAAAAAAATCAAGACAATGGCCCAAATGACGGGTAGTAAAACAATGTTCACTTCCACCCAGTGCAAAAAACCTTCATCTGTTATCCCTTTTGAAACCAAGAAATTCGTTATCCTTCCCTTGAACACCAACAATACTATGGTTGCTATGAAAAAAAGCACGACATGTGCATAGAAATGCTTAATATCCTCAATACGCTTTTTTGCTATGCTATATTTCTCTCCTGTACTTTCCTGATTTTTCATTTGCGGTATTTTTCGGCTTCATTTCTATCCTGGTCCATATATTTCTGAATCTGCCGTTCTTCCCAGTTCTTGCCAAAGAACGGATTGTACGAAAAGACCTTTACGCCATGGAAAAACATGCCTATGCCCCAAAAGAACCATACGGCAAAGGTACCGAAATCCCAGAAGGCCTCGCCAAAGCTTTCCCCATCCCCTAAATTACGTACAATCTTCATCGTAGAGATAAAGGTGTTCACAAGAAGGTATACGGTAAGGTGAATATAAAACCCCTTGAGCTCCTCGACGCGCTTTTTCGCACGTTTCAATTTGTCATTGTTACTGTTCTCCATTACTTCCATCTTTTCTGTTTTTCATCTTCCTCCATATATTCCTTGATCTTACGTTCCTCCCAATCCCTTCCAAAAAAAGGATTTAAACTGAATGTCTTGATGGCCTGAAAGATCAAACCTATACCCCATCCAAATGCGGCCCAGAGGAACCATGGATAGCGCCATTCATCTGTCCAATAATTTATACCGGCCAAAAGGGAAATAAAAAACAAATACGATAATAACCCTGTATAGAATTTCTTAATACTTTCTACCCTTTCCTTGGCCCGATAATACTTGTTTTCTTTTTCCGATGTTTCCATAATGTTGTTGGTTTGTTTAATTTATAGGATAAAAGTATGGGGTTAAACACGTTATACTAAATTTTGATTACCCAATTGTCATTTTTTAAGGATGGATTGTTCGATCAGAAGGTATCATCATCCATAAACTTTCTAAGCTTGCGCTCTTCCCATCTTTTTCCCCATAACGGATTATACCCAAAAACTTCCATCCCATGAACTGTGACGCCGAATCCCCATCCCAAGGTTGGGAAAATGATCCATGGGAAACTGGTGGTATTATAGTTTAGAATGGCCAAACAAGGGATGACAATACAATAGGCCAAAAGATTTCCATAAAACCCTTTCAGTTGTTCTACATGCTCCTTGGCCTTTTCATACCGTTTATCATTAATATAGGTTTTTTGTGCTTCCATCGTTGTAATTTGTTTCGTTAACATGGGTAATTTCATCTTGAACTCGCTTTGCGATTTTGATATCTCCACGTTCCGGTCCGTTAGGAGTCCATAGCGTTGTTGTATATTTTGGAGCCCCACCCCACTACTCTTTCTCACGACCTGTTTTTCTTGCAGGTTATTACTGACCACAAGCATCCCATCTTCCTCATATACCTTGATCCGCAATGGTTTTGAAGAGGTTACAATATTATGCTTAACGGCATTCTCGAGCAATAGCTGCAATGACAGGGGTACGATCTTCGCTTCGGGATCGGTACTTTGTTCGGGGATGTCTAAATTAATGCTATCCTCAAAACGCATTTTCAGCAGCTTTACATAAGTCTTGGCAAACTGCAACTCCTCATCAACGGATACCAAATCCTTGTTTTTCTGTTCAAGTACATAACGATATACTTTTGAGAGTGACGTAGTGAACTTTTGGGCTTGATCAGGATCTTCCTCGATCAAACTGGTCAGCACATTCAAACTATTGAAGAGAAAATGGGGGTCTAACTGATTTTTTAAGGCATCGAATTTGGCAGAAGCCGTCCCCGCAATAATTTTTTGCTCCTTTACCTTCTTTTCCTGCAAGGCCTTATAAAAATGGAAGGCATGAAGAAAAAGGGAGATAAGAACCGTAATAATTATAGCTATTATATATGGGGAGGCACTCTCGTTGGCTAAAAAATAATCCCAAGAGTGATCATACAGTACTACGACCATAAAAATACGTAACAGGCCAAACACAAGCATTGTAATAACAATCGATCCTAAAGCCCCGGCCCATAGTCTGGCTTTCGGTTGCGTTTCCCAATCATACCGTATTGAAATACCGTCATAATAATAGGTATTGACCAAGGTAAGTCCAAAACTGAACATAAATGATAGTCCCAAATACTCAAGTACAACCATCCAGGTTATGGGTCCTTCCGTAAAAAACACAATGTTCAAAAGGGTAATGGCAAGGGTGATATAAATCGAGATCTTTAATATCCTAAGAAAATTTTTCATGTTATGATTTACAGTTTTCAACTAGCTCCTCAGCCCTATCCTGCCCCCAATTGGGATGAAAGGGCGACGCTGGCTTAAATTTAGCAAAAAGTTCTAAGGAGCGTTCAATATCTTTGCAAAAGGGCGCGGTATCTTGCCCAAAATACCGTGCCGTTCCCATATCCCATTCTGCCTTTGAAAAAACCACCCGCGGATTTTCAGGAGCCAATTGTAACGCC
>NZ_JBATHS010000218.1:0-3816 GCF_049667165.1 Maribacter sp. | reverse complement strand
TGTGGACGCTCCGATAAAACGGCAATGGGAGTGTCAGATCCCATGGAGCCGATAGGTTCTTTGGCCGTTTTTCCCATTGGAAGGATAATGGTATTGATATCTTCAAGGGTATAGCCAAAAACAGCCTTGCGTTTTTCCAAAGAGGCTTCCCCCAGAAAGAGCGGACAATCATTATAGGGAATGTCCTTTAGGTGTACCAAATTCTTGTCCAACCATTTTTTATAGGGATGTCGCTTCGCGATCTCTTCCTTAATTTCCTCATCATTGATGATCCTTCCTTCTTCCATGTTCACCAAGAACATTTTACCAGGTTCCAATCTTCCGTGAAATTCTACATTCTCAGGTTTGATATCAACGACCCCGGTTTCTGAAGACATGATAACATTGCCATTTTTGGTCACTGTATATCGAGAAGGTCGAAGCCCGTTTCTATCTAAAAGTGCCCCAATGTAGTTGCCATCGGTAAAAGGTATTGAAGCTGGTCCGTCCCAAGGTTCCATGGCACAGGAATTGTACTCGTAAAATGCGCGTTTTGCCTCGGACATTTCCGTGTTCTTTTCCCAAGCTTCGGGCACCAACATCATCATAGCCTCAGGCAGGGAACGACCGGTCATCAAGAGTAGCTCTACAACCATATCCATCGTGGCAGAATCTGATTTCCCGGGAAGGATTATAGGCAGTATTCTTTTGATATCATCACCAAACCAGTCACTTTTAAACAACTCTTCGCGCGATTTCATTCGAGAAACATTGCCGCGTAAAGTATTGATTTCCCCATTATGGCACATATACCTGAAAGGTTGGGCAAGGTCCCAAGTGGGGAAAGTATTGGTGGAAAAACGTTGGTGTACCAAGGAGAGTCGTGTGACCACCCTAGAGTCCATCAAATCCTTATAATAAAGGCTAATATCCTTAGGCATCAAAAGCCCTTTGAAGATGATGATCTTGGTCGATAGACTGGGGACATAAAAAAACTTGCTTTCCGATAATTTTGAATCCAAAATGGCATGTTCGGTCACTTTTCTTGCCACGAATAATTTTAAGTTGAATTGAAAATCATCCTGATCGGGATTCCCTTTTGCAATAAATACTTGTTTTACGAAAGGTTCTGTCTCCATGGCGATGCGGCCAGGTATGGACCTATTCACCGGAACATTACGCCAGCCCAATAATTTTAGGCCTTGGTCTTTGATATTCTTTTCGAACTCTTGAATACAGAATGCTCTTTGGTTTTCTTTTTGCGGTAGAAATATGTTCCCGGTAGCATATGTTCCAGCGGCAGGGAGTTCAAAATCGCAGACATCGGTAAAGAAGTCATGGGGTATGTCGATAAGTATTCCGGCCCCATCACCTGTTTTACCATCTGCGCTTACCGCACCGCGGTGCTCTAATTTATGTAAAATCTCCAACGCCTTATGGATAATGTCGTTCGACTTGATTCCCTTAAGACTACATATAAAACCGGCACCGCAATTTTCATGTTCGAAATCCGGTAGGTATAACCCTTGTTTTATCAACTTCATAAATTATGGTATTTGTGCAAAAATATTATATAATATGAATTATATTCATTATTCAAGCGTTTTGTAACAAAAAAAAGCAACGTATTTAAATATTTTCCTTAATACCCTCAATTTCGGATTTTTACACGTGTTTTATTGTGAAATCCATAAAGGAATAGGGTTTGTAAATCTGCAATTCCTAGGGAAGTTACATTAAATCAGATTTCGAAAAGATGCTATTTTCAATAGGCACTCAACTTTCTATGGTCATACGATTTTGCGAATGCATGTAACGCAATAATTTAAAGCGTGTCTTTATTGAAAATAAGCCTAATCCCTCGTGATACTTCGTGAAATGACGATTTTCTGTATTTCGGAGGTGCCTTCATAAATTTGCGTGATTTTGGCATCGCGCATTAAACGTTCAACATGGTAGTCCTTTACAAAGCCATTGCCGCCGTGAATCTGCACGGCTTCGATGGTAGTGTCCATAGCCACTTGTGAGGCATATAGTTTTGCCATGGCACTTGAGAGATCGTAATTATTGCCTTGATCTTTATCCCAGGCCGCTTTATAGACCAAGAACCTCGCCGCTTCGATCTGGGTGTGCATATCGGCAAGTTTAAATGCAATGGCCTGATGATTCACTATCTCGGTACCAAAGGCCTTGCGTTCCTTGGCGTATTTCTTGGAGAGCTCATAAGCACCTGCGGCAATGCCCAAGGCTTGGGCCGCGATTCCAATTCTACCTCCTGCCAAGGTTTTCATGGCGAACTTAAACCCGAACCCGTCCTCACCAATCCTATTTTCCTTGGGAACTTTTACGTCATTGAAGTTCAATGAATGGGTGTCGCTGCCTCGTATACCCAATTTATTTTCTTTAGGGCCGATTTCGAAACCTGGCATTTCTTTGTCAACCAGAAACGCATTGATGCCCTTATGCCCTTTATCTTTATCCGTTTGGGCCATTACAATATACACCGAGGCCGAATTGCCATTGGTAATCCAATTCTTGGTTCCGTTAAGGATATAGTGATCCCCTTTATCCAAGGCCGTTGTTTTTTGTGAAGTGGCATCGCTTCCGGCTTCGGGTTCTGAAAGACAGAAGGCCCCTATGATTTCCCCCATCGCCAAACGTTTCAAATACTTCTGTTTTTGTTGCTCATTCCCATAGGCTTCCAAGCCCCAGCATACCAACGAATTGTTCACTGATACCACCACCGAGGCCGATGCATCCACTTTCGACAATTCTTCCATGACAAGGGCATAGGAGACCGTGTCTAAACCGCTACCCCCATATTCAGGGTCTACCATCATGCCCATGAAACCGAGATCGCCCATTCTTTTGACCTGTTCGGTAGGAAATCTTTGTGCTTCATCGCGTTCAATGACACCAGGCAACAATTCATTTTGGGCAAATTCCCGTGCTGCCTCTTGAATCATTATTTGTTCTTCGGATAGGGAAAAATCCATAGGCTTAGATTTTGGTTATGCTAACAAATATACAGTAATGTACTAAATTTTCCTTTGCTTTCGAAAGTTGTTTTGAAGCATTTAAAAATCAAGTTTAAAGGCAGAAAAGCCATTTTTTAATTTCTGTATTTTATATTTGTTCGATTGAATTCTTATATTGAGCTTAAACCTAAGATTATCGGACAATACCGTTTTGAAATGGATGGTATGTGTATGATATTTTTGGAAAATGCGAAGGGAATCAAAGCCACCTAATCAGAATCACAGCACATGAAGAAACTGCTCCAGGCCTACGAGAACAAGCCGCCTGAAATTGTCTTTAACTGGAAAGATCCTGAGACCGAGGCTGAAGGTTGGGTGGTTATAAATTCACTTAGAGGGGGTGCCGCAGGTGGTGGCACGAGAATGAGGGAAGGTTTGGATCTTAATGAAGTGCTTTCCCTGGCCAAGACCATGGAAGTGAAGTTCACTATCTCTGGGCCTCCCATCGGTGGGGCAAAATCTGGAATCAATTTCAATCCCCATGATCCTAGGAAAAGGGGTGTTTTGGAAAGGTGGTATAGTGCTGTGGCCCCATTATTGAAAAGTTATTATGGTACTGGGGGTGATTTGAATGTTGATGAAATCAAGGAAGTGATTCCCATTACGGAAGACGCAGGTGTGTGGCACCCGCAAGAAGGGGTTTTCAATGGTCATTTTAAACCAACAGAGGCCGATAAGATAAATAGGATCGGACAATTGCGATTAGGGGTGGTAAAACCTCTTGAGAGTAATCGATATTCTCCTGGGGTTGCCAGAAAGTATACCGTGGCCGATATGATCACAGGCTATGGTGTGGCTG
>NZ_JBATHS010000217.1:0-2418 GCF_049667165.1 Maribacter sp. | reverse complement strand
TTTAACCCATCTTGCAGCTACACGATAAAAAAACAAGAAATATCGGCCTAAAAACAGGTTTTTTCAGCCTGATTTCTGTCGATTTTGGATTTTTGGTTTTGTAAATCACTGATAATCAATGATTGTCTTATTCTATTTTCATTTGTAGTCCTCTGGGGGGTATTGTATATCAGCGGATTAGGGATTAAATTGCGGCCATGTATTTCAAGGTATCCATGCGCACCAATCCTGCCACAGGGGTCTATTCGGGTTATTACCGTTTAGTGGAAAGTTACCGCAACAGTGATGACAGGGTTTGCCACCGTACTATTTTGAATGCTGGCTATCTGGACGAACTGACTACCGACCAACTCAACCTAATCCAAAAAATACTTACTTCAAAAGTCAACAACCACGGCAACCCCTTATTTGAGTTCCCTTATACCGAAGATGAAACCGTAACTCATTATGTCGATAAATTTTACGGGCGCATGGTTGCCGAAAAGCGCATCGACATTTTTGTTGAAAAGAAACCTTCGAAAAGCGGCAAAGACATACAGGCCATAGACATCAATAGTATCAGGAACAAGGATGTCAGGGAGGTTGGCGCCGAATGGATGTCGTACCAGGCCATTGGCCAGTTGCAAATTGCCCCATTTTTAGAAGGCCGGGGGTGGGCCCCCGATGACATAAAACTGGCCCAAAGCCATATTATCGGCAGGGCAGTTTACCCGGCATCAGAACTTGAAACCACCCGCTGGATGAGGGAAAACTCATCGGTATGCGAGGTAACGGGATACGATATTGACAGGGTTACAAAAGACCAGTTATACCGTATATCGAAAAAGCTATATGCTGAAAAAGAAGAGTTGGAACAGCACCTTTCGGTACGCACCAACGAACTGTTTGACATTGAGGATAAAATAGTGCTATACGACCTGACCAATACCTACTTCGAAGGCCGTAAACAAAACAGCCAACTGGCCAAATACGGGCGGAGCAAAGAAAAGCGCAGCGATGCAAAACTGGTGGTACTTGCCTTGGTTGTCAACCCCGAAGGGTTTATCAAATACTCTTCTGTTTTGGAGGGGAACATGGCCGATTCAAAAACATTGGGGGCAATGATTAACAAGCTGCGTATCAAAACCTCGGTATCGGCACAAAAGGCGCTTGTAATTATTGATGCAGGGATTGCTACCGAAGAAAACCTGAAGATGATTCGTGCCAAAGGCTATGATTATCTTTGCGTGAGCCGTTCGAACTTAAAAAACTACCACATAGGAGCAGGGGCAACAACCATAACAGTAACTGACAATAAAAAGCAAAAGATAGACCTGTGCCGGGTAAAATCGGAATGCAATACAGACTACTACCTCAAGGTAGAGAGCCATTCAAAAGAGATAAAAGAGCGTTCGATGAACCAGCAGTTCCGCTCACGCTTTGAAGCCGAACTACAAAAAATAGCCGACAGCCTTACAAAAAAAGGAGGCGTAAAACAGGAAGATAAAGTGCATGAACGCATTGGCCGGGCAAAACAAAAATACCCATCCATACAACGCTATTTTGATATTGAAACCGAAGTAAAAGAGGCAGTTGTAACCCGAAGAAAACAGAAAGGGACAGGAGCAGAAGCCCCGGAAGAGAAAAAGAAGATTGTAACCTCCATGAAATGGTGGATAAAAGAAGGGGTTGACATAAATGCCCGCAGCGGGGTTTACTTTATCCGTACTTCGCTGGAAGGCAACCCCGAGGATATGGTCTGGCAGTTTTACAACACCATACGCGAAGTAGAAGCCACATTCCGTGTACTGAAAACAGACCTGGATTTGCGCCCCATTTATCATCAAAAAGATGAAAGCACGATGGCTCACCTGCACCTGGGGCTACTGGCATACTGGCTGGTAAATACAGTCAGGCACCAGCTAAAAACAAAAGGCATCAACAGCGGGTGGAGAGAAATTGTCCGCACCATGAACACACAAAAAACAGTTACCACTTTGGCACAAAACGTATATGACCAGGTTATTATGATACGCCGCTGCTCGGAACCAAACCAAAATGTCCGAAATATTTATGATGCCTTAAAATACAAATACGCACCATATGTAAAACGAAAATCCGTAGTACACAAATCTGAACTCGATAACTGCCAATTCATTGATAAACAACGAATTTATTCCGGTTAGCTGCAAAGTGGGTTAAAACAAATACAATTGGATTCTAATATTCTATTTATTTCCGGTTCAGAATTAACTTTTTAACAATTTCGTTATTGCCAGATCTAATTTTCACAAAGTACATTCCGCTGACATGACCAGCTAAATCAATAGTTATTTTTTCAGATACGTTATATTCTTTTTGGAATATTTTTGAACCCGATATATTTGTAATAGTTATAGCAATGTTTTTATAAGGCCTATTTAATAAATCGAGATTAAC
>NZ_JBATHS010000216.1:0-9542 GCF_049667165.1 Maribacter sp. | reverse complement strand
CTCTTTTCTCAGCGTATATGCAATAGTCATTAAGGTAATGGGGGGGGGGTGATTTCCCTCCGATAGTAGTCGAGAACTCAACACTTGAGCAAATAAGGAGGTCTCGACTGCGCTCGACCAGACATTTAAATCCTTAAACTTAATGACCATTGCTCATCAACCGAAAGGGAGGTGACCCTCCAATGGCGGACACGGTGCCTTGGGCCTGCTTGCTACAGACAAGGATAGTTGGTTCCCAAATTCTACCCTTAAAACGAATTGTTTGTTTTTTGGAGTATCGGTTTTAATAGATCCATCATTTTTGTACCCACCTGAACTTCTTTTAAACTGTTCAATTGCCGAATGTTATGTACATCGGAACCTACAAAATCGATAAATCCGTCATCCAAAAGCTTATACGCCATTTTTTGGGCTTCCTTGCCATAGTAATCGCTAAGACTAAGTAGATTCAATTGAAAAAGGACTCCCTGTTTCTTATACTCCTCGTACTTGCCATAGGCATTATGAAGGTAGATGTACCGTTCAGGGTGTGCCAAGATGGTAAAATGGTTTTTGGAGGATATCTTTATGATGGCCTCATTGAAATTTATGGAAGGCTGCAAATACGACATTTCAACCAAAACATAATTGCCACCCAGTGGCATGACCTCATCATTTTCCATAATAGCCTCGAAATTGTCATCGATCATATGCTCGGCCGCTGCCCGTATGGAAATGTTTTTTTGTTTTTGTACTAACAATTCGTTCTTAAGTGTCAATAAAGCCTCGTTGATCGTAGCTGGATTGTTGGGGTAAAAGTTGTGCATGATATGGGGGGTGGCAATAAAATCGGTGACGCCAATGTCGGCAAAGCCTTTGATCAAATCCATGGACTCCCCAACATTTTTAGCCCCATCATCCAAGCCCGGTAAAATGTGATTATGTATATCTATCAACCCCTCTAAATAATCTACGAGAAAGATTTTTTTCTTAAAAAAGTCAAACATGGATCAAATTCATTTAAACAAAGTATCGCTGCACCACCAAAATAGCCAATAATCTGCAAAGATAGAACTTCTGATTTGACTACAACCCTGATGCCAAAACCTTTTCGACCCCATTACTTCCAAAACAAAAAGGCTTTGCAAAACGTTGCAAAGCCTTTTATTGTGCTTATATATAAATACTATGCCTTCGCTTTTATAGCTGCTTGGGCGGCTGCCAAACGGGCGATCGGCACCCTATAAGGAGAACAACTCACATAATTCAAGCCTGTTTTAAAGCAGAACTCTACAGAACTTGGCTCACCGCCATGTTCACCACAAATACCCACTTTTAAATCAGGTTTTGTTTTTCGGCCTCTTTCAGTACCCATTTCTACTAATTGCCCAACACCTTCCTGATCCAATACTTCAAAAGGATCAACTTTTAGAATTCCTTTTTCTATATAAATAGGCAAGAAAGTACCGGCATCATCCCGAGAATAGCCAAAAGCCATTTGCGTTAAATCGTTTGTGCCAAAGGAGAAGAATTCAGCCTTTTTAGCAATTAGGTCCGCCGTTAAAGCAGCACGAGGAATTTCAATCATAGTACCAACTAAATAATCGATGGTATCCTTTCTTTCCTCAAACACTTTATTGGCAGTTGCTCTAATGATTGCTTCCTGACTTTCAAATTCGGCCAATGTACCGATCAAAGGAACCATAATTTCAGGTTTGGCTACAATACCTTTTGCTTTTAGGTTCAGGGCAGCTTCAATAATAGCCCTGGCCTGCATTTCAGTGATTTCAGGATAGGTAATTCCTAATCTACAACCTCTATGACCTAGCATGGGATTGAATTCCGCCAATTCAGCTACTTTACTTTTAACAGCATCTAGAGTGATATGCATATCTTCAGCCAATTCTCTTTGTTGCACCAATTGATGGGGAACAAATTCATGTAAAGGTGGATCTAACAAACGAACCGTTACCGGCAATCCTTGCATGGCTTCGAAAATACCTTCAAAATCTTCACGTTGCATGGGTAACAGTTGTTTTAATGCACGTTTACGGCCATTAATCGTATCTGACAAGATCATTTCGCGCATGGCTTTGATACGATCCACTTCAAAAAACATATGTTCCGTACGTGTTAAACCAATACCTTCCGCACCAAAACTGCGAGCAACTTTAGCATCTTTGGGGGTATCTGCATTGGTGCGTACTCCCATAGTCCTAAATTTGTCCGATAGTTTCATGAGTTCAGCAAATTCACCACTCAATTCAGGTTCGATGGTTGCCACTTTACCTTCTATGATATTACCTGTAGAACCATTTAAAGAGATCCAATCCCCTTCATGATATTCATGTCCGTCAACAGTTAAGGTCCTGTTTTTATAATTAATTTTTAAAGCTCCTGCACCAGATACACAACATTTACCCATTCCACGAGCCACAACAGCTGCATGGGATGTCATCCCCCCACGGGCGGTTAAAATACCTTTGGCAATGTTCATACCCTCCAAATCTTCAGGAGACGTTTCTATACGAACTAAAATACTGTTTTTGAATTTTGCGGCTTCATCTGCAAAAAACACTATTTTCCCAGTTGCCGCTCCAGGGGATGCAGGTAAGCCTTGTGCAAAAATATTTGCGGATTTTAATGCTATGGGATCAAAAATCGGATGTAATAACTCATCTAATTTATTTGGTTCTATACGAAGTAATGCTTCTTCTTCGGTAATGGAGCCTTCTTTTAATTTATCCATTGCAATTTTAACCATTGCAGAACCTGTACGTTTACCGTTACGTGTTTGAAGAATCCAAAGTTTACCATCTTGCATGGTGAACTCCATGTCTTGCATATCTTTATAATGATCTTCAAGCTTTTGTTGGTACCCATTCAATTCATTATAGATATTCGGCATTAACTCCTCTAGGGAAGGATAATTTTTCGCTCTATCATCTTCATCTACTTTTGCTAATTCTGCCCAACGAAGTGATCCCAATTTTGTGATTTGTTGCGGTGTTCTCGTTCCCGCAACAACATCTTCCCCTTGGGCATTGATTAAATATTCACCGTTGAAAACATTCTCTCCGGTTCCAGCATCACGTGTAAAACAAACTCCTGTCCCGGAATTGTCCCCCATATTACCATAAACCATGGCTTGTACGTTTACAGCAGTTCCCCAATCACTTGGATAACCATGCATGTTTCTGTAATAAACAGCCCTATTTCCATTCCAACTATTGAAGACCGCTACAACAGCTCCCCAAAGTTGATCCCAAGGATTTGTAGGGAAGTCATGTCCGGTACGTTTTTTGACTGCATCCTTAAAATCATGAACTAAATCTTTTAGATCTTGAATTGTAAAATCCGTATCTAATTCTATGTTGCGTTTTTCTTTAAGCGCTTCCATGATTTCTTCAAAAGGATCAATATCTTCTTTTGATTCTGGTTTCATACCTAAAACAACATCACCATACATTTGAATAAATCGTCTGTATGAATCCCAGGCAAAACGCTCATTTCCAGATTTTTCTGCTAGTCCATATACAACATCATCATTTAAACCTAAATTTAAAACAGTATCCATCATTCCTGGCATGGAAACCCTTGCCCCAGAACGTACGGATACTAATAATGGATTTACTTTATCACCAAACTTGGCTCCCATTATTTTCTCAATTTTGGCAATAGCTTCTTCAGCTTCTGGTTTCAACATACCAATAACAGAATCTTGTCCTAAATCATTATATTCCGTACAAGCTTCAGTGGTAATTGTGAAACCGGGAGGCACTGGAATTCCAATGGCACTCATTTCTGCCAAATTCGCTCCTTTTCCACCTAAGAGATTTTTCATTTTGCTGTTTCCATCAGCTTTTTTATCTCCAAATAAATACACTCTTTTTTTAGTTTCTGTCAAGGTCTCCATAATGTTTTCTCAATTAGTATTCCGCCAAAATTAGAGACTTAAGTTGCCAATTTTCATGATAATTATCATGTTAAAAGTGTTGTGTTACCTATGTTACAAAAATATTTTCGCGGAATACTTTCAGGGGAGTCAATACCTGATTATCTCTTGCTTGGATACTTGATTTGCAGCTCATTGTGGCGCACAGGCCGAGAATAACCCAATTTTGACCCCTGTATTTCCGGGAAATCCATACCCCCTTTCGTTAATTATTGAAAAAGCGCACATGACTTGACTTTGAAGTGTGGGGAAGATTGTAACTTTGGGAAGATGAACTAAAAAATGACTTTTGACGCTACAACTCAACATCAAGGACAAATTCAATAAAGAACTACCGGCCGATCCCTTGGAATCGAATACAAGACGGCAAGTACGTAACGCCTGCTTTTCTTATGTGATGCCAAAAAAACCATCGAACCCTTCATTGATCCATGTATCGCCTGAAATGGCAAAGGCCATCGGTTTAAGTGATGCTGGTGAATCTAAGGATTTCTTGGAAGTTTTTTCGGGAACTAGGGTGATGAAAGGGACAAAACCCTATGCCATGTGTTATGGTGGGCACCAGTTTGGAAATTGGGCGGGCCAATTGGGCGATGGTCGTGCCATTAACCTTGCCGAGGTTGAACACGAGGGTAAAAATTGGGCCTTACAGCTTAAAGGCGCTGGGGAAACACCGTATTCAAGGACGGCCGACGGCCTGGCCGTATTACGTTCCTCAATCAGGGAATATCTTTGCAGTGAGGCCATGCACCATCTGGGTATACCCACGACCAGGGCGTTGTCGCTTGTATTGAGTGGAGATCGGGTAATGCGTGATATGTTGTATGACGGGAATCCGGCCTATGAAAAAGGGGCGATCGTTTGTCGTGTAGCTCCCTCGTTCATACGTTTTGGCAATTTTGAAATATTGGCGGCCCAGCAAGATGTAAAAACACTGAAAACCTTGGTTGATTTTACCCTTACCCACCATTATCCCCATTTGGGTAAGCCCTCCAAGGAGGTTTACCTTGCCTTTTTTAAGGAAGTTGCGGTAAGAAGTTTGGAGATGGTTATGCATTGGCAACGTGTTGGGTTTGTACATGGGGTAATGAATACCGATAACATGTCTATTTTAGGATTGACCATCGATTATGGACCCTATGGCTGGTTGGAAGGATATGACCATGGATGGACGCCCAATACTACGGATAACGCCCATAAACGCTATAGATATGGTACACAACCACAGGTGGTCTTATGGAATTTGTTGAAATTGGCCAATGCCCTCTATCCCTTAATCGAAGAGGTAGAACCGTTGCAGACCATTCTAAGTGAATATCAAGACGAAATGCCAAAGGCCTATCTGAATATGATGAAATCAAAGTTAGGACTCTTCGAAGTGGACGTTAATGACGAGGCTTTGGTTGCCGATTTGGAAGCTATCTTACAGCGATCTGAAACCGATATGACCATTTTCTTTAGGGAACTCGCAAGTTTCAAAAAAGCGGATGACTCCGATGGATTGAACCTAGTGGGTGACGCTTTTTATGATCTAGACGGTATAACTGGCGAAATCGCCAAAACATGGGAAGCATGGTTTGCAATCTATAGGGCACGTCTACAAAAGGAGCGTTTAAACGATGCGGAACGTGCGGAGGCCATGAATTCCATCAATCCGAAATACGTACTTCGTAATTATATGGCGCAATTGGCCATCGATGCAGCCGATAAAGGGGAGTATACCTTGTTGGATGACTTCTTCAACCTGTTGAAAAAACCTTATGACGAACAACACGAGCATCAAAAGTGGTTTGCCAAAAGACCGGAATGGGCGCGGAACAAGGTAGGCTGCTCCATGCTTTCCTGTAGTTCTTAAAAGGGTATTTCCTTTTGACAAAGGACATACCATGAAAGAAATAAATTGTCAACGGTGTAATTCAAAGCGGAAATAATGGACTAATACTTTTTAAAGATGGATATTGAACTTTTAAATTGCTAACAGCATGGACAACTACAAAAAAGCATATATAGCCGGAGGCTGTTTTTGGGGAATGGAAGAGCTCTTTAGAACACGGCCTGGTGTCATGGATA
Organism: Maribacter sp.; assembly: GCF_049667165.1. Lineage (GTDB taxonomy): Bacteria > Bacteroidota > Bacteroidia > Flavobacteriales > Flavobacteriaceae > Maribacter_A. The sequence goes on along the minus strand of NZ_JBATHS010000216.1, from coordinate 3,538 downwards.
CAGAGGTTGGGTATATCGGTGGAGAAAATGAAAACCCGACCTACCGCTATCATCCCGGGCATGCCGAAGGAATTGAAATTACCTATGACCCCTCAGTGACTACGTTCAAGGAATTGTTGGATTATTTCTATAGGATCCATGACCCTAGAACGGTAGATAGACAGGGCAATGATATGGGATCGAGTTATCGTTCGGCCATATTTTTTCAAAATGAGGCTGAAAGAAAAGATGCGGAAGAAATAATAGCCCTTGTGGATCAATCCAACAAATGGGAGGGTAGGGTAGTGACTACCTTGGAGCCGTATACGACCTTCTGGCCTGCAGAATCTGAACATCAGGATTATCTGATCCGAAATCCTAATGGGTATACCTGTCATTTTGAACGATTTGGGGAGTCTTTTATTTAGGCTTTAACTTTGCGTATGAATTCTTGAAATAAAAACAGGACTAGGAATCGTTAGGTATTTCTCATGATCTGTTTTATATCGTAAGTTAGTGGGATAAATATAACGATACTAAGGTTCGTGCCGCCCTTTAGGATCAGATGCCACCCCCTTGACGACACCACATTATGCTATCTCCATTTTTTAACGCAACAATTCGGGCGTATTGAGAATCAATTCTATTTTTTTTATGATGACGGTAATTTGGTTCATTTGTAGTTCTATATTTCTAAAAAAGAGGCTAATATCCCTATTGACCCAACTTTCGGAAATAACCCTTGCACCCAAACTAATCCTTAAAACAGCACTTTCAACATCATTTCCATATTTTACATTCACTGCTTGCCCTATATGGCATTTTTGTGCCGCAAGCCTAACAATTTCCAAAGAGGAATCATGAAAATGTTCCGATAAATCAGAATTTAACAAGGTATAGAGTTTTTTCACCTCATCAATAGATAGCGCTTCATTGTTTTTTAGGATGAAGAAAGGGAAAATAGTACGGATATTCCGAATTCCGAATTCTTTGCTATTGTAACTATTCGTTTTTGCTTCATCCCCATAAATCGGTTCTAAGAACGTGGCGTCTTTTATTGAATCTTCAACGAAATTGCAAAACATCTCGATACCCATATTTCTATATAGGATAGGTGTTCTAAAATATCGGTCCATCTCAACGATAGCAGCGTTCCAGCGCATATAGGAACCATAATTATATCCCCCTGACAAATCATTTGAACAGAACCATGATGTTGGCCAATCGGAATGATTGTAATATTCAGTTAACCCTTCCGGAAGTTTATTTTTTACGGCCTGGATTAATTTACTGACACTTTTAGGAAGAATCAATGCACCTGAGTAGGGAGGGCCGGTAAAGTATTTACTACCGGTGATGGTAACAATATAGCCTTTATCCAAATAAGTTCGAATGTCTTTGGGATCAAGTCTAAGTTGTGAGCCATCCACAATAATCTGCATGGATAACGAATCGAGTGAATTCAGTTTTTTAATTAATTTATCGCTGGGAGACTGATAGCCTAATTTCGATTGGTCCATCGTATGTAATACCACATGCCTGCCCAATGCATTGGTTTTTGAGATGGCATCAAAAACTTCCTCATCCAATTGCTTGGACGATTTTAGGGCACCATTTTCATCCCTAAAAGGAATTTTGATCAAGTCAACAGCTCTAAAGCCTTCAATTTGATCCCCCTTTTTAACCGGAAGATTCAACGCCGTTGTGTTTTCAAAATGACATCCTTTCAATGCCGCGGGCACACCACTGCCAGTTTCATCGGAAGCCACTAAAACATGCGTAATGTCATTCTTGAAGATAATTTGGGTAATCGCCGCTATTTGAAGGGCAGAATCAGTTCCTGATGGTGAGAAAATTATCTCACAACCATTGAATAATTTAAAGGCCTTTCTAAGGTTGTTTTTTAGTAGTTCGGAAAACTCGATGGTAGCTTTTTTAAAGCCATTTTTCAAGCTGTTTCTAATCAAAATACTTCGAACCTTGTCCGTTTTGTCAAACGCATAATTCGATACGCTTGTTGCCGTCGATGAGGCAAAAGTGAATGCTTCGGGCCTAGGGAAGGGGCGGCAACCGTATTTGTTCAACAAATCAATTTCGTCAATGTTCAATCTAAGATCACCACCTGCCATTAACAGATACTCAGTGGGTTTTGCCAAATTTTCAACAATGGGATTCCATGAAGCCTTAAATTCGTTGTTCGTGTTTTTTAAGCCATGAAAGGCCTGCAAGGCTTCATATTTCAATAAGGAATCGGGATTCAGATCTTCATCACTTTTAATCAGATCGATCAAAGAATAATCATGGGATTTTAATTTTTCCTTATCATCCTTGGGTAATAATTCGTAGAATATACGGGTCACTTGAAGGGCTGCTACATCACACAACACAGTATCGTTTTTTTCGCTGCCCAAAGCTTTATACCAAAGTTGCCATTCAATACCATATCTTAGATACACCAGGGCTAAAACAGGTTTGGTTAAAAATAATGAACCAATTATAATCGATTTGTTGGGTACGATTTTAAAGCTATTTGGCTCACTATTGGAGGTAATGATATTTATGTTGTTTATCTTGGGTACCGTATTGAATCTTTTTAAAACACGAACTAGATAATTCACATTTTCTTTTTCAAATAAACTGGTTCGTTTATATTGATTTTCAATAAGTATGTTATTTGACATAGGTGTTTTAAATTAAAACGTTCATCAAAACGAAGTTCTTACTTGGGAATATCCCTGATTATCTAATCATTTGGATAGCATTGTTTTCAATTCCAGAACAATCAACTCTTAAAAGGTTGACCACAATCGAAAATTTAAGTGATTCATTGGCAAATATACCACGTTCCACTTTACCTATAAAAGGTTTTTTCCATTACGTTGCAGCCATTTTTGGTTTGCAAGTGATAGCGTAGTGAAATGTATGAAAATTGTAGTACTATTTCATGGAAAGAATAAGTGCATATCGAAAATACCACACACAATTGCCTTTTGCCCCAATGCATCGTTATTAAAAGCGATCATAAACAAGGTTGCAACACGTTTTATTAAATATCTACCAATCAGGGGTATTGTGATAGTTGGACATGAACACCATCGAGGTAAAGGTTTCTCCTCATGGTTCAGAAGTTCAATTAAAAATCAAGGCACATTTCTAGAATTAACAAGGCGCAGCAGTAGCCAAAAGTGCTTTTGGTCGAATTTAATGTTGAACACCCATGTTTCTGTTGGAATTTTTATAGATTTCAAGAAATTTCCTACTTATGGCCAATTATATTACCTTGTTTTGCTTCTTTGCAATATGTTTTGTTTTCGCCTGTATGATGATTGTGGTGTTCTCTGAAGATTCGAGTGATTCCGATATAAAGTTGTGATCCAAATAGGCCAAAAGAGATCGTCTTCAGGAAATCAGCAGCTATCTATTTTCCTTTTTGCTTTCCATAGTTTTAATAGCTATCCTGATTTGGGCAATCGTCGTTTAAAATAACATTCAAAGGATATCTACGGACGTTACTATCCGATGCAGTATCTTTTTATCCCCGTAAACATTGGGGTAGGGG
>NZ_JBATHS010000215.1:0-4891 GCF_049667165.1 Maribacter sp. | reverse complement strand
ACTCCATATAGTGTTCATGCTAAAGAGTGAATCGTTACGATTTAAAATTCGAAGCCAGTCGCTACCCTATAGAAAAAAGCATAAAGTGCCATAGTCAGCATTAGAACGCAGAAAATGGAATATGCTTTTAATAGTACGACCACGAAATTTGGTCTACAATTCTCGAAAGCTTCTGTGTAAATGTCCTTAAAATGTAATAGTGTTCCCATATAGTTTTGTTTAAATGATTGTAAATCAAAGCTATAAGGGTTAAATCTGAGGCAATAAAAAGATTTGGTAGAGGTTCAAAGATACTAAAATATACCGATTGACAATGGGATTTATGTTAATTCTATAACGAATTACCCACCATATTTGGCAATTGCTTCCCTGATCTTTTCAATACGGTTCTCCGGATCGGGATGGGTACTTTGAAATTCAGGAACACGATTGGGTCCTGCGGCCGCTTTAAGGATTTTCATCACCTCAATCATTTCATTGGGATCATAATGAGAATTGATCATAAACAAAACACCAAGGTCATCACTTTCCAATTCGTCACCACGACCATTTGTTAAAAGGGTATTCTGACCTATACTACTCACAATTCCGCCAGCATCGGCCCCCACTGTCGCCCCCATGGTAACGGTTTGCCAAAATTGACTATCAGCGATGCGTTCAGCGGAATGCCTACCGATAACATGGCCTATTTCATGACCTAGAACCCCAGCCAATTGGGCTTCGTTCAATTGGGAAAATAGGGCATAGGTAATGAATACCTGACCGCCAGGCAATGCAAAGGCATTGATGGTTTGATCATCGGCCAATAAGTGAAAATCGTATTTATAGGGGGTTTCACGGGCAATACTATTGTCGACCAACTTTTTGCCGATATAATCAACGAATGACTGGAGCCGTTCATCAGGATACAATCCCCCATGTTGTTGCGCTATTTCAGGCGCACTTTGAAGACCAATGGCAATTTCCTGCTCAGAAGTCATATTGATATTTTGGACCCTACCGGTATACGGGTTTTCTTCCTTATTGTTGCATCTTTGGATAAGGGCAAAGCCTACTATAGCCAAGCCTATAAAAATCCTAATTTTCCAACTGCCTCTTTTCATGGTTAGTGCGGTTCAGTAGTGTCACAATGTACAAAAAGACTTATAAAAGTGCCGTATTGATTCCCAAGATATTGTTTTTTACATAATTCTTTATAAAACCAGTGGTAAAATGTTCACTACCGTAGAATTCTTCCTCCCTCATTAGCTGTAAAATATTCAACCTTCGATAGGCCTTAAGCATGGGGATCGAGATAGGGGCATAACTGTAATGCCAAGGCTCATACTTAAAACCCCTTCGTCTAGGGTCATCGGTATAAACGATATGAAAGTCAAATTTTTGGGAATTTTCATCCATCCATTTCTTAAAATCCTCAAAGGGTCCACCGGCTTCAAATTTTTCAGGGACCAAGACATCACCGTTGGCATTTCGATAGCCGTCAATAATATCAATGTCCGTTCCCCAATGATGTCTGCTGGTGCCAGGGATTGTGGAATATTCAATGATCTTGTCAATAGCTGCAAGAGGCTCTAATCCATCCTCCTCGGTATACTTGATATACTTTCTTTCCCAGATCGATTCCTGTCGATCGAAATTGCGATAGCTTGAAACTATTTTTATATCGATACCGTCACTATAGGCCGCTTTTTTCATGGCTAAAAAAGCATCATGAGCTTCTTTTCTAAGTTGTATTCCTTCACCATAAAGCTGAATCTCTTCCTTGCCCATCAATTCCAATACCGAGTATTCAATTTCACCGCTATTCGCTGCCAATAGGGAAGGTGCTAAGGTCAAAGCCAATCCTGAAATGCTACTTTTTTTTATGAATGATCTTCTTTTCATGCTTGTTTTTTTGGTTTAAACCCTGTAGTTTGTTGCAAGGTAACAACAAAAATGTTGCCACAATATCCCTTTGGTCTATCGTATTGCCAGTCACAATTTGGGAAGGGTATGGTAAAGGCCATCCAACATTGCGACCTACCCACATTTCTGCGGATTAAAATTAAACAAATATTCTTGTTCTTTCCAAGTCCTAGAAACGCTTAAAAGCACAATGCCAAGCGTATGCCCCATGAAAATCATTGGGTAAGGGAAAGATAGAGGTATCCTTGATGCCGTTGTTTGAGGTCATGCATGGTAATGATATAGAAATAGATACCTGTGGCCAATCCTGAATCGCGGGCAACGACCATGTTCCTATTTGAGGTGCCATCAAAATCATTTTGATAGTTGTCCTTTGAATAGACCAATACACCATACCTGTTGAATATCTGAATGGAATTGTGAGGAGAGCTTTCAAGCCCATCAAGTACTAGGAAGTCATTTTTTCCGTCACCATTAGGGGTCATATAATAATTGTCGAGTTCAATGGTATCAAACAGTTCGACCATATCGGCGTTACCTCCTAAAGTCAAGATTTCATAGTCATTGGGTACAAAGGGTTCTGAGGTAACCGATCCTTTGGTAAGTCCTCCCTGTACATTGGTATTCCCAAGATTTACCCATTTGTCTTGGGCCTTGTGCCAACCTACTACCTTAAGATCGCCAAGATATTCGGCCAATACTCCAATATTACTCCATTCGTCCCATGTTAGGGTAACTGAGGTCGAAACCTCCCCTTTCAAATTCCAATATTCCAATTGACTTACCTTCATATACTCAGAAGCTGTTTTTTGGGTTTGAAAACTCTTTCCAAAAACAGAGGGTGCATTGGGATCTTCGTAAAAATAAGCACATTTCACAAGGGGATCTATTTCATCAGATCTTATGGACAAAGGTCTTAGACGTTCATCATCACCTACAGGGAAAGTGAAGGTGTCCTTGTTGGTAAACGCAGCATACCCATCGATAAGTGATACATCATTTTCACCTACATAGAATGCATTTTCCATAAAATTGGCAAAAATATCGGTATCGATCCTTGGGGTAATCACATCCCCGACAATAAGGTTCACATTGTTGGTCACACCGATTGGAATGTTTAGATACAATCCATTGTCAACAGCGATTTCAGCATCATAGAAAACCGGATTATTATTACCTGAAACCGAAAGTGATTTATCAAACCCATAAAAACCCACCAGGCCTGAATTTTGGTCAAAATCACCGTCATTGATCAGGTCCAGATGAAAACCCACCATGGTAGCGCCATGAATTTGCATGGAACCATAGTTGTGGAAAGCATCCTGTGCGAAAACACTGGAATACAAACAAAAGAGAAAGAAAAAATATTTCATTTGCATACCCTTATCTTAATTTGTTGATAATGAAACTTGCATTTCCAGATCCGTTAATATAGACAGATCCGGAATCAGCTTCTCTTCGGGAAATAATTGTTATTACATCATTAGCATTTAATTGTAGAATTTCGTTCAGACTGATTGTAGGCATAAACTTATCCTTTTCTCGAAGATAGCCTGTTGCCCCAATTGCCCCCACGGGAGTTCCATTTACTTCAATTCTCACAGTAACGCTCGTTTTATCATCATCGGCATATAAGGTTAGATTTGCTATGATGTTATATCTTCCTGTTTCTTTAACTCTTAACGTGTTTCCAGTCACTTGATATAAATTGTTGCCGTCGTCTTTATAATCCTCGTTTCCAAATATGGGAACCGAAGTGTTATTATTATTCAAATTTGTACTTGTGTTGGTATTCGTCCAACGGCCACCATAATTGATTTTGGATCGCTGAAGAACACCTGTGGCATTTGCTGCGAGGATATCATCGGTATTCGTGGCAGTTCCCAGTGCTCTTATTCTTGCATTCCCATTGACATCGAGTTGTTCAGAAGGAGTGTTTGTATTGATTCCGACATTTCCTCCATTCGCAAGGAACAATCTATAATCCGCAACATTCGATTCAACAAAGTTTAGTCCGTTCGAAAGTAAATTCCAATGCCATTTTGGTGTACCAGCACTATTCTGAAATGCTAATACATCTACCCCATTGGCTCTTACTACCAGTGGATGGTTGTTAAATGTCACTGCTTGGTTTACCAATACTTGTCCCTTGTTCTGGACCAACCTAAGTTTTTCTGTGTTATTTGCTTTAAAAACAAGGTCTTGAGCATCTGTGGTACCAACAAAATTTGTGGTTGCATTGGTACTACTATTTCCTAACAGTTCCCATGATGGATTAGCAGCATCCCCTTTTTCGCCCTTCTCACCTTGGTCACCCTTGTCACCTTTTTCGCCGGTGTCACCTTTTAAACCTTGTATTCCTTGTGGTCCAATTTCTCCCTGTATTCCTTGTGCTCCAATTTCGCCTTGGATTCCCTGTGGCCCAACTTCGCCTTGGATTCCTTGTGCTCCGGTTGCACCAGTATCTCCAGTGTCACCTTTTAGACCTTGGGGTCCAATTTCGCCCTGGATTCCTTGAGGCCCAACTTCTCCTTGAAGTCCCTGTGCTCCGGTTGCTCCGGTTGCACCAGTATCTCCGGTGTCGCCTTTTAAACCTTGTGGTCCGACATCACCTTGGTCACCCTTGTCACCTTTTTCACCAGTATCTCCTTTTAGTCCTTGGGGTCCGACCTCACCTTGGATTCCTTGTGCTCCGGTTGCTCCGGTTGCACCAGTATCCCCGGTGTCACCTTTTAGGCCTTGGGGTCCGATTTCTCCTTGGATTCCCTGCGGACCTACGTCACCTTGGTCTCCTTTTTCACCAGTGTCACCTTTTAGACCTTGTGGCCCAACTTCGCCCTGTATTCCTTGTGGACCGACTTCTCCTTGGATTCCCTGCGGACCGACCTCACCTTGTATTCCTTGTGCTCCGGTTGCTCCGGTATCCCCGGTGTCACCTTTTAGTCCTTGGGGTCCAACTTCTCCCTGGATTCCCTTCTCACCTTTT